>NZ_JBFRVF010000014.1:0-149827 GCF_041475025.1 Vibrio sp. 10N.222.49.C12
CTTTAACTGATCGGCATTACAGCCTAAGTGGCTGCTTTTTCGTTTAATAACTTTATAGCGGTTTAGCTGGCAAGCCGTTTAGTTCGCTAACTGATTAATTAGAAAGCTTAGCCTCGACTTGCCCAAGTGCGCGTTGGTACATAAACCAAGCACATGTACCGGCAAGCACATTACCCACCATGGCACCCCAGAACAGGCCTTCAATACCAGCAAGCTGCGAACCAATCCACAAGCAAGGCAAGAAGAAGGCGAACAGGCGCAGTGCTGATATCGTTAAGGCAGTATAAGACTTACCAAGCGCATTCGAGATAGAAACCATCAGCATACAGATACCCAACGGCCCTAAACTGATAGGAACGATAAGTAAGTGGTAGTTCAAAATGGTCGAGACTTCGTCTTCGCTGGTCATGAGATTTGCCAACCCGCCAGAGAACATCCAAGTTACCAGTGCGATCACCAATTGGAATCCTAATACAAACATCACGGCAATCTTCACAAGACTACGTATGTTCCCTAGGTTCTTTTCTCCCAACATTCGGCCAATCATAGGTGGCATCGACATAGTCAGAGCAAGCACTGCAACAATCGAAAAGAACTCAAAACGTGAACCTAGCGCCCAAGCTGCAACGGCTGCTGTGCCGTAGCCTGCAAGCAGTTTGGTGGCGAGCATCGAAGAGACTGGTGGAAGTAGCTGACTGATCATCGCAGGCCCCATGATGTTTCCTATAGAACGAATACTCTTGCCGATATCAAGATCGTGCCAGTCGAATGTCATCCAATGCTTCTTAGTTACCTTAGGAGCAACGATAAAGATACCCGCACCGAACGCCAAGATGGTCGCAATCGCGGCTCCGTTGATGCCCATGTCGAGCGTGAATATGAAAATCGGGTCCAATATCAAGTTGATGATGCTGGTCGCGATCATCATCGAACCGGGCAGCATGGTATTACCATTGGCACGACACACACTGTAGAAAAAGTAGAGCAGTGCGCCTGTCCAAGAGCTTACCAGCCAATAGATCCAGTAATAATCAATGATCGGTAGTACCGTCGGTGGTGCATCGAGGAGTTGTAAAATAGGACCACGCAACAGATAGATGATGACCGAGAACAGCGCGACACTCACACTGCCCATCGCAACGACTAATCCGCCGAGCTGTTTGGCATAGCGTATCTCGTTAGCCCCAATAGCTCTCGCGATCACAGCCGTTGTCGCGATGCCTAGTCCGACTTGAATCCCGATAATGATCATCTGAATTGGTAGCGTGAAGCCTTGAACCGCGAGCGGCAGTACGCCTAACTGGCCAATAAAAGCACTGTCTACAAGTTGGAAGCTCATCAGGGAGAGCACCCCAAACAGCATTGGCCATGTCATTGTATAGAGTTGTCGGCCAAGAGAAGGCGAGGGAGTTGCGGTCGTAGAATTCATAACACTCTTATCAGTCTTGAAGGTAGGTTTGTCGTAGTGACAATCCACTCAATGAAGAATTGCGTAAAGGATAACGTAACGTTAGCTCGATACCAATAAATGTCATTAAATCTATCGATATTACCTTTGCACAGTTTCATCGGTATGTGAGCATTGTACAATGTAACTTTATGCGTTCGCTTATTGAAATTTAAGGTGTCGTATCTTGTTTCTGAGTTTTATATTAGCGGATTGGGTCTAAAGGTTTTCCATTCGACTATTTCTAATGTTTCGCTTTATCCCGATAACTTGGTGGCGTGACTCCAACCCAACCTTTGAATGCACGATTGAAATTACTCAAGTCGCTGTAACCCACTTGCCAACTGATGTCTTGAACAGAAAGGTTGGTCTCTTCAAGTAGCTGTTTTGCTTTAGCTTCCCGAACTTGTTCTTTGGCTTGTTTAAAGAGAATGTTTTTGCTATTCAGGTTTCTCTGCAGCGTTCGTTTTGTCATGCCGAGCATGGTCGCAAACCACTCAATATTGAACCAAGGTAGAGTCGCATAGGTGTCTATTAATATCTCGACAGCGTGATGCCAATCTTGGGTACTATTTCGTTCTGAAATGGCACGATAATCATCGGGCAGCGGAATCGAGAACGCACCGTATTGCTGTTCAAACTGAATATCAGAATCAAAGAAATGCTTAGGTAATTTACGTGCGCTGTTGTGCTTAGAGACCAACTTGGCGTGTGATGGTTGCCAGCGACTGTCAATGAACTTACGGCATAGGCTAATCACGATCAGGGCGCGAAACCATTCTGCTTGTTCAAAACCTGAGGTCGATGGGTGATAGCAACTTCGATGACACAACCACCACAATCCATCGCTTTTTTCCGTCCATATGGTGACGTGATTACTTAAGGTCGATATTTCAGTAATCAAGCAGCGTACCGCTTGCTCGAGAGAAGTGCATTGTTCAATTTTTCGGTCTAGCTCAGGTGACAATTGCTCTAGAGAGGCCTTACGTCCAACCTCAATCCCTATCGAATAGCCAAACTTACGCTCAAGGCCATGAATGAAGCGAATCACGTCTTGTGTAGGAAGCCATTGATTGGATTGTGTCAGTTCAATGGGTAGACCGCACGCAACGGCGACGGTGCGCCAATCCAGTCTATGTTTGTCACAATACTGAATATATGGAGCAATGTTACTGGTCGAAGTGAGCAGTATGCTGGTGGTGTTCGATGATGCTTTCATTGTTTTGTGCCTACCATTAAATGTCATCAAGTGACCTAATTAAGTGTAGCGCATCTCCCTATACTTTTCCTAACCCAAACAGGAGAACAATTATGAAACTTAAACACATTGCCGTTCTAGTATCGTTAGCGACCCCATCATCATTTGCTCTTGCAGCAAACCCAGTTGAAGAAGCTCTGAAAGTTGAAGGTGCTCAAGTTACCTTGACCGTGAAAGAGGCGAGCACAGCATTTACCCCAAGTTTTACTGACTCAGCTCGTGAGTTATTCAATAACTTTCATTGGCAGATGGGCGGCGACCACAGCGTTTACTACAACATGCACATGAGTGAGTTTCTACCAACGGCACTGGCGGCTCCAAACGAAGAGTACAAGCCTTTAGTCAAAAATATCGACCCACGACTCGCTGCACTGAAAGTTGATACTGAAAGCAAAGGTCAGTTGACAATGGATGAGTACTTGGCGGATGAACAGTTCCGTACCCAAGGCTTTATGTTGATTCACAAAGGGGAGATCGTTTACGAAGCTTACCCAGGTATGAAGCCGACAGATACGCACGTTTGGGCATCTACAGCAAAAACGACGGTTGGCACAGTGATCGCAATGTTAGTGGAAGAGGGCAAAGTCGACCCTGAAAAAGAGATCGCTGAGTATGTTTCTGAATTGAAAGGAACGAACTGGGATGGCATCACAGTACACCAAGTTCTGAACATGTCGACCGCGCTAGACAATGAAGAGACATTAGAGTCTATCTTGAACCCAGACTCTGATGTGGTGCGTTTCTTTGCGGCATCGTTTAACTCACCTCGTGCAAAAACGGGTGAAATGGAAACTTGGATGGAAGTGGCTCAAGGTGCACAGAAACTGGAAGGTGAAAAAGCCGGTGACCATTTCCGTTACGCATCTATCAACACCATGGTGCTGACTAAGTTAGTTGAAAACGTTGAGAACAAAACTTGGACTCAAGTATTCGAAGATCGTGTTTGGTCAAAAGTGCACGCACGTCAACCAATGCAATTCAACTTGACGCCAGATGGCATGGCGATCGCGGTTGGCTTGGTTTCATCAACGGTAGAAGACATGGCTCGCTGGGGAACACTATTTACACCTAGCTGGAAAGCGGTGGCTGATGAGCCAGTGGTGTCACAAGCTGTGATTGATCGTATCCGCAACGGCGGTGATCCAAAAGCATTCGTAGGTACTAGCAAAGAGAGCAGTTCACTGCACGCATACAACGAAAAAGCAGACTACAACGCATACCAATTTGATTTCATTTTCAATGACGGTGCAATGTCGAAAAGTGGCAACCTAGGCCAATTTATTTACATCGATCCTGCACGTGACTTTGTGGGTGTGATGTTCTCAACCAACCCATACCACTCAGGTTTTGGTGAGAATAAAGGCCCTGCACTAATGCGTTCGGCAGCAAAACTACTTGCTGACAAGTAATCTATTTATTACCTAACAGGATGTTCCAGGCTTCAAGGAGGAAGCAAACGACTTTCGAGAGAGATAATGAAAAAGTTTGCTCTATTAATCCCGTTGAGTTTAGGTCTAGCCCTTCCTGCACATGCCGATTCAGATTCCGAACGTGTTATCGATCCTGCTGATGTCACTAAAGTTTATACTCAAGCTGCATTGATGCTGAATGGTAGTTCAGATATCCAATTTCAAGGGCAAGTTTCTGGCGGTTTAGAAAACGGTCAGCAGTTTGCCCTACTGGCCGAAGGGACGTTTGTCGATGAAAGCAACACAGCGCTTCGCGATCCAGACAAATTCGGTACAGAGTACAGCAACTCTAGAATTCAGTACTTCCACGTCTTTGAAACAGGGACGAAAGCTACGCCTAAAGTGGGTCTTTCATTAGATTATATTAATACGCGCAACAGTATTAAAAATGACTTATTGTCGGTTGGCGGTGTTGTTGCGATTAATCCAGCTTATACCGGTGGATTCCTGGTATTTCCAAGAGCAGGACTGATGACTGGTAGTATGGAGATCCCTGGCGTCACTTCATCTAAAGATGATTTAACGGGATACTCGCTTGGTTTGATTACCGCGAAGCATCTCGGTGACTCTGGCGCTTATGTGTCTCTGGTTCCTGAGTGGCAAGATCTTTCTGGTGATGATATCGACATGCAAAACTTCTCATTTAAAACATCGTTAAATGTGCCGATGAACACTGCAAGAACTTGGTGGTTGAATACGCGCTATGACATTACCAAAGCGGATGTTGATGTGAAAGGTGTGCCAATGCCGAATGGTTGGCAAACCGAAGCTTGGGTTGGTGTGAGATACTACTTCTAGCGCTCTAGCCAGCTAATTTGGAAAGAACCTAAAAAAGCCAGTCAACGTGACTGGCTTTTGTCGTTAAGGTACCGCGTGAAGCGTTACTTATTTACTTATTTATTAGCAACGTTACCTAGCTTCAACCACGTATCGATAACCGTATCCGGGTTTAGTGAAACAGAGCTGATGCCTTGCTCCATTAACCACTCTGCTAGGTCGTCATGGTCAGATGGGCCTTGGCCACAAATACCCACGTATTTACCCGCTTTGGTTGCCGCATCGATCGCCATTTTCAGCATTGCTTTCACGGCTGGGTTACGCTCATCGAAGAGGTGTGCCACATCGCCTGAATCTCGGTCGAGGCCAAGTGTCAGTTGCGTCATGTCGTTTGAACCGATAGAGAAGCCATCGAAGTACTTCAAGAACTCATCAGCCAAGATTGCGTTCGATGGTAGCTCACACATCATGATCACTTTCAGACCTTGGTCGCCACGGCGAAGGTCGAATTTAGCCAGAATGTCGATAACCGATGCCGCTTCGCTTGGAGTACGAACGAATGGGATCATGATTTCAACGTTCTTAAGGCCCATTTCGTTGCGAACGCGTTTGATCGCTTGAGTTTCTAGCTCGAAACAGTCTTCGAATACTGGTGAGATGTAACGAGATGCACCACGGAAGCCCAGCATTGGGTTCTCTTCATGCGGTTCAAACGTTTTACCGCCGACTAGGTTGCTGTACTCGTTCGACTTAAAGTCAGACATACGTACGATCACACGCTTAGGCCAGAATGCAGAAGCGATAGTCGCGATGCCTTCTGTTAATTTGCTTACGTAGAAATCGATAGGATCTTTGTAGCCACGAATACGTTCGTTGATTTCCGCTTTTAGCTCATCCGTTTGTGCATCGAAGTTAAGCAGCGCTTTAGGGTGAATACCGATCATCTTGTTGATGATGAATTCTAGACGAGCAAGGCCAACACCTTCGTTCGGGATTTGTGCAAAGTCGAAGGCACGATCTGGGTTACCCACGTTCATCATTACTTTGGTTGGTAGCATTGGTAGCTCATCAACCTCAGAACGTTTGATTTCAAAATCGAGTTCGCCGTTGTAAACGTAGCCTGTTTCGCCTTCTGAACATGACACTGTCACGGTATCGCCATCGTTTAGGCTGCTTGTTGCTGTACCACAACCAACAATCGCTGGGATACCAAGCTCGCGAGCAATGATCGCAGCGTGACAAGTACGGCCACCACGGTTAGTCACAATCGCAGACGCTTTCTTCATCACAGGTTCCCAGTCTGGGTCTGTCATGTCAGTTACCAGCACGTCGCCTTCTTGAACCAGTGACATTTGGTCTAGAGAATCAACCAAGCGAACAGGGCCAGAGCCGATACGCTGACCGATAGCGCGGCCTTCAACCAAGACATCCGCCTTATTGTTTAGCTCGTAACGCTCGATAACGTTTTGATCGCTTTGAGAACATACGGTTTCTGGGCGAGCCTGAACGATGTAAAGCTTGCCGTCGATGCCATCTTTCGCCCACTCAATGTCCATTGGACGTTGGTAGTGCTTCTCGATGATCATCGCTTGTTTTGCTAGCTCTTTGATCTCTTCATCGTTGAGTGAGAACTCGTTACGCTCTTGAGTGTCGGTGTCGATGATATCGACTTGCTTGCCGATTTCTTGATTGGTCGAGTAGATCATCTTGATCAACTTAGAACCAAACGTCTTTTTAACGATTGGGTAGTGACCTGCTTCTAACATTGGCTTGTGAACGTAGAACTCGTCTGGGTTCACTGCGCCCTGTACAACCATTTCACCCAAGCCCCAAGAAGAGGTGATGAACACGACTTGGTCGAAGCCAGACTCAGTATCAAGCGTGAACATCACACCTGAAGAGGCTTTGTCTGAGCGAACCATGCGCTGGATACCCGCAGACAATGAAATGCCACGGTGGTCAAAGCCTTGGTGTACACGGTAAGAGATAGCGCGGTCGTTAAACAGTGACGCGTAAACGTGCTTGGTTGCTTCGAGTACCGCGTCGATGCCTTTCACGTTAAGGAAGGTTTCTTGCTGGCCTGCGAATGAAGCATCTGGAAGGTCTTCTGCGGTTGCAGATGAACGCACAGCTACAGACAATTCTTCGTTGTCTTCGATTAGCTCGCGGTAGTTATCACGGATGTCTTGCTCTAGTGATTCTGGGAAGGGTGCGTCTAGAACCCATTGTCGAATCGTTGCACCTGTCTTACGCAGTGCGTCAACGTCTTCAACATCAAGTTCATCAAGTAGTTGGTGGATGCGCTCATCAAGACCTTTGTAGTCAAGAAAGTCGTTAAACGCATAAGAGGTGGTAGCAAAACCATTAGGTACAGAAACACCAGCATTGGACAGGTTAGAAACCATCTCGCCCAGTGAGGCGTTCTTACCGCCGACTTTGTCGACATCTTCCATGGATAGGCCATTGAACCATAGGGTATTATTTTGCATTTATTTCTCCAGAAACATAGCAAGCATTGTAGGGATTTAAAGGCAAACGATTACGTATCAGTTTAAAAAAATGTAAATTATTTTTTAAAGCTGTGGGGGACGTAATAGTCAGCAGGGTTTCGTTATATATATTATGGTTCCCATCCTACTCAAAATAATTTTAAACATTAAATAAAAAATGCAAATTGATATCCAAAGTCGTGATGTATTCTATGTTTCTGATGGAACGGCCATAACATGTGAGACTTTAGGGCATGTTGTTCTAGGTCAATTCCCTTTTAAAGCCAATGAAAAAACCTTTCCGTTTGTGGAAAGTGAGGACAAACTTTCTGATTTATTAAAAGAGATTGAAATTTCGTATCGTGATACGGGCAACCACCCGTTGGTCTTTTTTTCGATTGTGATTCCAGACATCAAGCAGAAGCTCTTGGAGGCACCAGCGCATTGTTATGACGTGCTAGAGAGTATTGTGCAGAAAGTGCAAGACGATACCCAAATGGCCCCGGTGCCTAAGCTGCAGCGCTCACGTAGTGTTAATAAAGATTCAGTGAAGTACTTCGACCGTATTGCTGCGATTGAATACACGCTGGCTCATGATGATGGCATCACGCTAAAAGGGCTTGAAGAGGCGGATATCATCCTATTGGGTGTGTCTCGAAGCGGTAAGACACCGACAAGTTTGTATATGGCGATGCAGTTTGGCTTGCGCGTAGCGAACTATCCGTTCATTCATGATGACTTGGCGCGCTTGAAGCTGTTACCCGAATTTGAGATCTACCGACACAAGCTGTTTGGTTTAACCATTGATGCGGAAAGGTTGACTGAAATCCGAGAGAATCGTTTAGCCGGCAGTGAATACGCGAGTGATTCGCAATGCTTGTATGAGTTGCAAACGGTAGAGTCGATGTTTCGCCGAGAAGCGATACCTTACATCAACACGTCTTCGCTATCGGTTGAAGAAATTTCGACACGAATCTTGGAGCGAACAGGGTTGAGAAGACGCTTGTTGTAGAAAAAGACAATTGAGTCATAAAAGTCGAAGCTCGTACGAACAATGGTTCGGGGAGCTTCGATTTTTCGTTTAGGCTGGTTGCTAACGGCTAACGGCTAACGGCTTAACAAATTAGCAAATTAGCGAAGAAGCTTGATGCCTAACGTTTGACTCTGTTTTTCTAACCAACGCTCAAGTGTTGGCGGCCATGTGATACTTGGTTCAACACAGAAGCCACGAAGCATTGAGAAATAGAGTGCTTGATCAACTAAAGGTAGCGATGACTCACCATTCTCTAGATCCAGTAAGAGTTCGGCATCTTTCAGTAATGGGTTAATCAGTTGAACGAACTGAGGCGTCTTTTCTAACAGTTCTTCAAAGTTAAAACCTTCGGTCTCTTTACTGGCACGCCAAGCTTCTTTGGCTCCAGCAGAGCGATATTCAGCCAAGTCGAGGTTCCACCAACGTGGGCGTCCAATCTGTTGAGTAAGAGGGAATGCGCGAGTTTGGAACACAGTCACTTGCTCAGATGGCACACGCTGCTCATCGTTTGATTTCAAGTCCATGAAGTACGCGATGATATCTAGGCTCTCTGCCATGATAGAGCCATCGTCTTTTTGTAAGACGGGCACCATCTTTTTACCGATCAGATCGATAAGGGTTTGGGCATCATCATAATCGACAGAAACAAGCTCAATGTTCAAGCCTAGCGATTGAGCAATGTAGGAGACTCTTGCACAGAAAGGGCAGTGATCGTAAATGTAAAGCTTCATAGCTTCCCTCATTCGGGTCATTCTTAGTATAAGATGATGCTAATGTACCAGAAACTTTCGCAGACAATAAGCCTTTGTTAACAAGAACTATTCACTGCGATTAAGTGCACGGGAATATCAAGAGAACGATGAGAATAAGCACCTAGTGTAGAAACTCGTTGCCTAATTCTATTGTCAGTTGAGTGCGGTTTTATTGTAACGAGTAAGCGAATGAGAAAGCTAGTGGGTAAATTACAGGCATAAAAAAGGCTCTGGCTGCTTACTCTAATGCAGAAGAGTGAAGTCAGCCAAAGCCTCAATTTTGTTACCTTTAGTAGAGTGACTACTAAAAGGGCAGAGTGGTTAAACTATGCTTTTTTAAGATCTTGCGCTGGGTAAGTAAGCGTCATTGCGCCTTCTACCGTTGTAACGTGAACGTAGCCGCCACCAGCACTTAGGCCAGTTACTACCATTTCACCTAGTTCAACACCTTTTGTTGCTACAACGCGATCATCAACTGAAAACACTTTACACACCTTCAATAAATTAAATAAATACGATAGATATCGAACGCGGATTTAAACAGATGGGACCTCAGTCAACTAATCCGGTTATTTGTCGTAAAGATTAAATTCAGTTATGTATAAATAATTATGTATTAAAAATCAGTTTGTTAACTTACGCTGTGACGTTATTTATCCGCTGGATACACTACACCAACTTGTTGGCGCATCTCTGTAATTAACTTCGCAACCGTTAAAGCGCGCAGTTGGGCCTGCGCTTGTGTTGCGTTGTCGCCAGCAATGCAGCTAGCAAAGGCCTGCGCTTCGTAACTCATGGAGTTTTCGCTTTGTTCTTGAGTAAGGTTTTCTACCGTGCCATCGCGGTAGCGGATCTTAACGTCAGTACATTCAGCGATGTGATCGATGATGATCGCCCCTAATTCACCTTGGATCTCGCTTGGCGCATAAGAGTCGCTGACTTTGGAGTGCGCAAGGGTCACATCAAACTCAGGGTATTGGAAGATCGCACAGCCATGAGCATCGACACCTGAATCAAGTAGCTTTGCAGAAGCCTGTGCGTTTTCAGGTTTGCCAAATAGCGCGACTGTCGCGGCAACACAGTAAAAGCCAATATCGACCAATGAGCCGTTAGAAAAAGCTGGGTTGAAGGTATTTGGGTTCTCGCCGTTTAGGTATTTTTGGTAGCGCGATGAATACTGGCAGTAGTTGATGTGTGCTTTATGTACCTTGCCAATCTTTTCTAACCCAAGTTGAACTTGCTTAAAGTTCGGTAGGAATTGAGATTTATACGCCTCAAACAGCACCACACCGTTTTTCTCAGCGACTTCGAACATGCGTGTTGCTTCATCAATATTTGATGCAACCGGCTTTTCACAGATAACATGCTTGCCGTGTTCCATCATGAAGATAGATTGCTCGCAATGCAGTGAGTTAGGGGAAGCGATGTACACGGCTTCTACAGTGTTGTCATTGGCCAATGCGTCGAGTGAGTCATACGTGGTTTCAACGTCAAATTCTTGGGCGAACTGTGCCGCGCTGTCTAGATTTCGAGAGTAAACCGCAGCAAGTTGCATCGATTGAGATTCGTGCGCAGCTTGAACAAACTTTTGTGTAATCCAATTGGTTCCAATTACAGCAAACTTAATCATATAGGTATCCAGTCGTTAGTCGTCGTTAGTATATTGATTCTGCAGAGATAGTAGCACTCAACGGCTGGCAATGTGCCTGAGATTTACGGAACAATTTCCCTAAACATAGTGCCTAATATTAATGTTCAGCCTTCACAGAGCGTCTGAGTTGACCAGTGTAACGGTGCACAACTAAGCCATTTTTGCTAAGGTGTTATTGAATTCAAACAAGGTGATGATATGCAAATCCGGGCGGCCAAGGTAACTGATATTAACGCGATCTTAGCGCTCTCTGAGCAGATAAACCGTCAACATCATCTTGGTGCGCCTATGGTATTTGCACCAGCGTCACAAGGCTTGGCCGACAGTGAAGAGTATTGGTTAGGTTTGATGCTTGACCCACTTGGCGCTTTCTTGGTTGCAGTAGACGACAAGCAAGTCGTTGGCTTTTTAGCGGGTAAGGTAACGCAGAACAAAGGCGTCAGTTTTATTCAGCCGCACAAGGTGGCAAGGGTCAATACGATTGTGGTGAACGATCAGGTTCAGAGCCAAGGTGCTGGTCGAGCGTTAATGAAGTCTTTTAATCAATGGGCGCAGGCGAGAGGAGCGATAGAACTTAGGTTGGAGGTAATGGAGTTTAACCAACAAGCTCAGGGTTTCTATGAGTCGTTAGGAATGGAAACTCAGTCACGAACCATGTCCATGCGTTTTGAGGAGATCTAAAGGTGCGTCTGTTTCTGCCTTTATCACTGTGTTTACTGTTTGTGGCTTCGAACGCGAATGCTGAGCAAGTCGTGGTCGAGAAAATAGTCTCTGACGCGACCGCTATCGAAACCATCGTATTCGAGTCTGCACCGGCTCATTCTCAACGTGTCTCAACGTCTTCATCTAACTCAAACTCTTCCACGAGCTCAAACTCTTCCACGAGCTCAAACTCCGAGCATGTGATTATTGTGGATGATGTTCTTAACAGTAGCCCTGATGAAAAGGTAGCTCAGCTTTCTCAAGGGTCATCGAAACGTCCACCTCAAAGTTCCTCTCGACAGTTTTACAACGTACCGGATAGCGCATCTGAGATAGATTCGCTGTCGCAAGTGGTTACGTTAGTTAAAGTCGATAAATCGAAACGTAGGATGTATCTGCTAAAAGGTGAAGAGGTGATTCAGGAGTTTCGTATTGCGCTAGGCAAACAACCGAAAGGGCATAAACGCTTTGAAGGGGACAACCGAACGCCGGAAGGGGAATACCAGCTCGATTATGTGATGGAAGAGTCGGACTTTTATCGCTCAGTACATATTAACTATCCGCAACCTTCGGATATGCAATGGGCAGAGCAAAATGATGTAGATCCTGGAGGAAACATCAAAATCCATGGCATCAAAAACGGCGAGCGTCGTTCGCCGAGCTTTATTCAAAGTTTTGATTGGACGGATGGCTGTATCGCGTTAACCAATCAAGATATGGATGAGTTTCTCCAACTTGTAAAAATGGGTACCCCTATCCATATCGAATGGTAGTCATTGGTACCCAGTTTTCTTAATCACTTTCCGCAGTCAATTAGCGCAATCAATTCGCGAAACCAATTCGTAAAAGCAACGTCCAAAATTAAACGCTAAAGCCGTTACAGTAAGACTCGACCTGCACTGAATATTGCAATCACAATCAGCAATGCAATGGTGACTGGCTTAAACTTCGCTCCACCAAATCTTTCGAACAGTTTAGAACCCACATAACCGCCAAACATGCTGCTTGGTAGAAGCGCGAGAGTCAGCCAAACTACATCGCGGTCGACTAACCCAGCGATAGATGCCGAAACAAACGCAGTGGAATCAGCCAATACAAAGAACGCAATCAGGCCTGCTCTGGCAATGTGCGGAGCGACTGGGCTTGCTAATGCATGAGTGCCAATTGGAGGCCCTGACATCGAAGCCGCGCCGTTCATTACACCCGCAAGGCTTCCTAGAATATAGGGAGTAAATCTAGGTTCGCTTTTGTACTGGAAACCTTTGTAGATCATAAGTGCAGACGCAAAAATGAAGGCACTGATGATCAAGATGATCGTGTCTTGGCTAACGGATTTAAGCAGAAGTAAGCCGACTGGTGTGAAGGCAAAACAAGGGATAAATACCTTTAAAACCCAGCGCCAGTTAACGTGTTTTCGAACTTTAGGCAGTAATTGGATATTACCTAACAGGTCGATCAGCATGAATACAGGAACCAGTTCAATAACAGGTACGAATAACGCACTCAATGGCAATGCCACTAAGGTGAAACCAAAACCTGAGAAGCCACGAACAATAGCGGCGAAAATGAAGATTGCACCCAAAATTGGGAAGGTTGGACTAAAAATGAGATCCATAAATTAAGTAACCAATGAAGCTGTCTGTATAGAGCGAGCTAATGAAACCAAGTGAGTAGCGGAATGTACTCCTACTCACTTGTGTTTGCTACCTAATTTTAAGGTTTCCCGAGAGTTAATTTTAAAGTCTCTCGGGGTTGTTTTTGCGGTATTTGTTTGGTCAATTTATAGAGGCAAATTGATTCGGAAAATCAGTGAATACGGCATCTACTTTTGAGATGAATTTGAAGTGAGACGGATCGTTTACTGTGTAGCACCAAGTTTGGATGTTTGCTTCACTGAGTGTATCAAGATCGCTCTGATTCACATGCTCGTAGTTCATGTGACAGCTGAACACTTTAACCTCGTCAATCAACATCAAGTCGGCTTGAGTCAGTTGCTCAGTGAGCACACCAACTCGGTATCTCGGCAGGTGACGAGCCATTTCAGAAACGACTTGATGGCTGAAACTTGAAAGCAGCACTCTGTCGGTGTCTAGATTTGAACGAATTAACTCGGTATGCAGCAAATCAACGACATGAGGCGCTTGATGTCGACTGTCGACTTTGATTTCTAAATTGACGCTAAGGTCATGTTGCTCAACAAGCGCGAGCAACTCTTCCAACGTCAATATTCTTTCACCAGCGAACTGCTCAGACTTCCAACTGCCAAAATCGAGCTGACGCAGTTCTGCAAGGGTGTGTTCGTCGACACGACCCTTGCCATCACTGCAGCGCTCAAGGGTGTGGTCGTGACAAACCACAAGTTGATCATCCTGAGTGGGCTGAATATCTACTTCAATCCATTTCAAGCCGAGTTTAGCGGCTTGTTCAATGCTTGCTTTGGTATTTTCTGGGTGAGTACCTGCTACACCCCGATGACCTACGATGATAGACGACATAATTAATCCTTCTTAAAGACGCACCGTAAATATTTATTAAATATCAGTTTTCCCGAATACGCCAGAGTAATTGCTGGGCAAGAGTCTCTACACAGGATTCGGCTCATAAAAGTGATATTTTCCTCTTAGTACTTTCCTAGCAGTACTAAGTGGAAAAGCCTCTCGAGTGGAGAGGCTTTGGATGAGATGAGGCTTTGACCCGAACCTCGCTTTAGTGTGCGATATCGAGTTGGTTGTCTTTCACGCCGTTAATACGGAACCAACCTGCAATACTGAATCGCTCTGTGTTGGTTGGCAGAACCTCGTGTGGGAACTGTTCAGATAAGAACACAAATAAGCGGCCTGACTTTGGTGGAATGGTCGCGATGTGGTTGTCTTTTAGGTCGTAAACCACAAGTTCACCAGCGTCTTCTTCTGTCCACTCATCATTCATATAGAACACAGTGGTCAGGCGGCGGTTTTCATTGCCCTTGAAACAGTCTAAGTGCTTCTGGTAGAAGTCGCCTTTTTCGTATTTAGCAAAGTGCGCTTCGTACTCGAACAGACCCAAAAAGAACGCTTGGTTTGCCGCTAAACGAATTTGTTCCATTTTGTCTAGGAACAGAGATGCTGGCTGACCTATATCGCGGCGCACCCATTGAATCTTGTCACTACGAATGGTCGACTCTCGCGTTACTTCATCGTTACGGCCAATCCTAGCCTTTTTCCAGTTCTCTGGAATGCAATCCCTCAATGCCACCACTTCTTCTTGAGTTAAGAAGTCATCCCAAACGAAATAACCTTGGGTAGAAAGAGCATCGATTAATTGGTTCATGTATAGCACTCAGACAATAAATTAGAGGCGCATATATAGTCCTAATAACTTAGGTCAACAAATCACGTATTTTGTCGTCACGATAAAAGAGCGGAAGAGCATGGTACTTTGATGTGATTTTATAGTTAACAAATTTGTTACAAATAAATGTGAGTTTGCTATGGTATAGGTCTGACCAGTTGTTTTATCACAAGGAGCGGTTTTGCAGCTGCATACCATCAAAGGCTATATCCAAGACATGTATCTCGTAGAGTACCCAGATAGGTTGCTGTTACTTGATGGTGCGTGCCGTGCGGATATTCCTCATCTTAGGGCTTTCATTGAAGATGAGCTTGGCCGTGAATTTAGCGACCTACATACTGTGGTTGTTACACACATGCATCCGGACCACGCAGGGGCAGCGCATACGCTCAGAAAGCTGACTAATTGTCATTTGGTGGCAGCAAACAGAGACAAAGATTGGTATCACGGCATCGATGGCATTTTGATGCACCTGACCGACTTAGCGCTTGCTAGGTGGATGGCGAACCGCTTAGGCAAGCCTAAAGCAAACCTATGGTATTCAAGAAAGTTAAAGCCGGACTACAAGCTGTCTGATGGGGATAGTATTCCAGGGTTTGATGATTGGTTGGTTCTTGAAACACCGGGCCATACCGACCGTGATCTCTCGGTCTATTGCCCATCACACAGCGTGGCTTATGTTGCCGATTTAATGGTCGAGGTTAAGAAGAAGCTGATTCCGCCGTTTCCTATCTTTCACCCTAATAAGTATCGAGCGTCTGTATCGCGCATTTATGACATGCAGCTCGATACCTTGCTGGTGGCGCATGGTGGGCAAGTCGATTTCAGTCAGAAGGCTTTTGAACACCTGCTGATGAGTGCCCCAAGAAGGCCTGTTACACATTGGCGAGTGACGAAAATCAAAACCAAGAAATTACTTTTATCGATTGGGCGATTTGGTTTTCAATCTCATGGTAAATCGAAGAAATAGATCAGAAGCTTGAATGCAAAGTCGTGTATTCAGAGCTGAAAGTAGAAATAGAAAAATAGATAGCAATAAGGCCAGTCATGAGACTGGCCTTATATCGTTGTGAGTAGCTTTAGTTATAACCTGTGGAGCGGTTACGATGACTCGGATTAGTGAGTCAGCAGGAATTCACCCGCAGGGTCAACAATCACTTTGTCACTCATGCCTTGACGTCCAAGCAACATCATGTAAGTCATGTCTTGACGGTTGCTTAGCGTGATATCGATAGGCCATTCCTGACCACCGATTCTGAGCATGGTTTCAATCACGCAACGGTGTTCAACTTCGCCGTTAGATGATTTAATTTTCTTACTTGTTTTCAGTTTCGCCTTGCAGCGCACCGTCTCTTCTAGGTGATAAACGTCTGGGTGAAGGTCGAACTCTACGAATTTCTCACCATTTGATTTAACACATAGTAGATTGTCTACGTGTAGAGAAGAGGTTTTAGCCCCTGTATCAACACGTGTATGTAGTCCAGTTATCCCTAACTCTGGTAAGCAAAGTGCTTCGGTATTCCCTATGATCATTTTATTGTTCATTTTCTTTCCAATCATGAGTTATCGGTATTCAATCAGCCCTTGCCACGAGTACGGTTAGCGTTTGGTTTTGCATTCTTCTCGATGAATTCGAAAATCATGTCTGCTACATCTTTACCCGTTGCTTTCTCGATGCCTTCTAGGCCTGGAGAAGAGTTTACTTCCATTACTACTGGGCCGTTCTTAGATTGTAGGATATCTACACCACATAGGTTTAATCCCATGATTTTCGCTGCATTGATTGCTGTTGCGCGCTCTTCTTTGGTTAGTTTAACCAGCTGAGCAGTGCCGCCACGGTGCAGGTTAGAGCGGAATTCACCTTCACCAGCTTGACGCTTCATTGCAGCAATTACTTTGTTGCCAACAACAAAACAACGGATGTCTGCGCCATTTGCTTCTTCAATGAACTCTTGAACCAAGATGTTCGCTTTTAGGCCCATGAACGCTTCGATAACGCTTTCTGCTGCTTTGTTTGTTTCTGCTAGTACAACGCCGATACCTTGAGTGCCTTCAAGAAGCTTGATCACAAGTGGCGCGCCGCCTACGTTTTTGATCAGGTCTTGAATCTTGTCTGGGCGGCTAGCGAAACCTGTTTTTGGTAAGCCAATACCTTTACGAGACAACAGTTGTAGTGAGCGCAGTTTGTCGCGAGAGCGACTGATTGCTACTGACTCATTGATACAAAAAGTGCCCATCATTTCAAATTGGCGAACAACCGCAGTTCCGTAAAAGGTAATGGAAGCGCCAATACGTGGAATAACAGCATCGTATTGAGGTAGCTCTTCACCCATGTAGCGAATCTTCGGATTGTTACTCGCGATATCTATATCACAGTGCAACGTGTCGATAACATCGACCTGATGACCACGTGCTTCTCCAGCCTGCTTTAGACGAGCGGTAGAGTATAGATTTTCGTTGCGAGAAAGAATTGCGATACGCATGGCGTTTCCTTAGTTAATACCTGATTGGTAACTGCAAATAAATTAGTTGTTAGCTGAGCTTTCAGTTTTTTCTGAGGCTCCTTGCTTGCTTCGGGGCGAACCTTAAGGCTTTTCGTTCAACTAAGAAAACGAATTAAATTTGTCGAGTCGACAACGGAAATTTATCGATTGTGTGAGCTATTGGTACAGCAGGCTTGAGAGGGGAATTGGAATGGAAAAGCGAGTTGAGACCTAACTCATATTGGGGGTAGGAGCATATTAGGTTGTACCCAACTCGCGTTTACTCGGTGCTAAAAAGTGTACTAATAACGCCAGTTACATAGATCTAAAAGTGTTCGTAGTGCTTCTCTTTCGAGCTTACGGCAGGTGCTTTTTAGCTTGTTAAGATAGTATTTTCTCATGGTCATTACTCTCTCTGGTTAGGCTTTATTTACAACCTATGGTTTGTTGCTGACCCGTTCATTATGGATAATTAAGAGGAACTAAAAAACAGATGGTATTTTTATTGGTTGTTCCTGTTTTGGTCGCATTACACTACTTTTTGATGAATGTGTTTTATAATGAGCTTAATTAGGAAGAGCTATCTTTAAAAGGTTCACTATTTGTCTGATCTAAACATGATGCGTTACTACACGCGGCTAGAATCGTTCGAGCCAAACATTTCTCATTCAGTCACCCTAGCCGAAGTAGCGGATATGCTGTTTACTAGTTTGCGCCATGCACGAACCTTGTTAGGCAAGATGCATCAGGCTGAGTGGGTAGTGTGGGAGCCTAAAGTGGGACGGAATCAACGTTCTAACCTGACATTACGTTTTAGTAATCAAGAAATGACTCAACATGTTGCCAGTAAATTGATAGAGCAGGGCAAATACGAAAAAGCACTCTCTATTTTGGAAGATGACCGCGCTGTATTTGGCTCTCTCCTCCAAGAAACCTCTGGCGCGACGATGCGCGAAGGGTTACTGCACGTCCAATTGACCTACAAACGTAAGTTTGAAGATCTCTTCCCGCACCATATACACCGCAGTAGCGAACGATTTTTGATCAGACAGGTGTTTAGCTGCCTAGTGACGTGTAATGGTAAAGGTGAGTTAAAGCCTGAACTAGCTCACCATTGGGAATATGACACTGAGCAACTGGTTTGGACTTTCTATCTGCGCCCCGGTCTGACATTTCATGATGGTCAGCCAGTTGATGCCAAGCAGCTGGTTGCTTTGTTTACTGCTTTACAAGCTCTGCCTTTCTATCAAGCTGAGTTAGATCATGTTTCTTCCATCTACAGTGAACAGCCATTGAGGATCAGCTTTCAACTCACCAAAGCAGACACCGGGTTCGCGGGCTTATTGGCTGGCGTTAAGTATTCGATTCAACCTGCTGCGCAAGTCACACGAGAGCCATCGCCATTAAATTCGGTCTCTCATGCTGTGATTGGAACCGGCCCCTTCAAAGTGGTTGAGACCAATAATGAACGAATCAAGCTTGCCGCATTTGAACACTATTATGGTTGCCGCTCGTTAACCGATGAGGTGACTATCTGGCAGTTTGAGGAATCAATGACGGGCACTGCTCGTTTCGATGACAGCCAAATGCACGTATCGCCTTATGGAAATTCTTCTTGTTTCCATCAATTAGGGAAAAGCGATGCGGAACTTGTTTCAGCAGACACAGACGGCCTTCGTAGCCGAGTCGAGGATGGTTGTTTGTTTGTTCTGTTCAATCAAAACTCAGCAGTGAATCCGTTAAGCGACGAGCAACGTAAGTACCTATCAGCCCTTGCAAACCCTCAGGCTATTTTGGCGCAACTGGAGCAAAACCAAGGATTATTCAGTGTCTCTTTGGCTCAGAACATATTGCCAAGTTGGCAGAAGCTGTATCGAACGCCTTCCAGAGAGAGCGAGTTGCCTAAGAAATTGAGCATTGCGGTATATAACTACTATGCCCTTTATCGGTGTGCCATTTCCGTGTCGGACATCCTTAAACGACATGGAGTGGAAGTTGAGGTGAACACCTACAGTTTTCGAGAATTGGCTCAGTTATCTCAGAGTGGCGAGTTAAAGGAGGACTTGGTGCTGTGTAACTTGAACCTCGATGACAATGCTCCGTCTTCGCTGTTCTCGTGGATGATGAACGATCCTGTTTTGCACTCTGCTTTAGGAGAGATGAACAGCGATTGGCTCAAGCAGCGCTTGGATAGTCATAAAGCATCCGTGGAACTGCCTAATTACTTGGCAGAGCTAGAACCCATCGCGTCTACTCTGATCTCAGATTATTGTTTAGTGCCTATGTTCCACCACTTACAGACCGTTCGTTTCCAAGGGATTCTGAAAAACGTGGCCATCACAAACTGGGGATGGCCAGACTTCAAGAATGTATGGTCTGCTGATTAACCTTTCTTACTAACTAAATAACTAAGTTAGCTCGTTTTCAAAGTCGGTTTTTCCAAAATCGACTTTGACACGCTTACGTCTAGATAAATTAAAAATTACACTCTGTGGTTTACTTTTTGGTTTTGGTATGTAAACTAGTCAGTGTAGTTTTTGAGTTGGGTCTTTCCCAACGGTTGAAGAGATACCAATGAAAAAATATCTATTACCGATTTTAGGAGTACTTGCCGTGGTCGCTATCGTAAGCACAGGTTCACAATCAAATGACAATCTAGATAAGCTTCCAAAGAAGTTTGCTAACAGTGAGTTAGAGTACAAATCGGGCATGTCTGATATTTTTTCAATCTTGAAAGCGTATGTAACCGTGGAAAGAAATGAGCCAGTGCCACGTGCTGCATTGCCTTTGATTCCGATGACAGCCGAGCAATTGATCGAAGAGACAGAAGACGTTGCGTACCGCTTAGGTCACTCAAGTGTGATGATGAAGCTAGATGGCAAGCTAGTGATGACTGACCCTGTGTTCAGTGATCGAGCATCACCAGTGCAATGGATGGGGCCAAAGCGCTTTCACCCAACCCCAATCTCACTGCAAGATCTACCTGACATCGATGTGGTAGTGATCAGCCATGATCACTACGACCATTTAGACAAAGGTGCCGTGAAGGTATTAGCCGACAAAGTAGGGACGTTCTTAGTGCCATTAAGAGTGGGCGCACTGTTGGAAAAGTGGGGCGTGGATAAAGAGAAGATCATCGAATTGAACTGGTGGGAATCGGCAACGGCCTCAGACATTGAGTTCACGTTGACACCGACACAGCATTTCTCTGGTCGTGGCTTGCTTGATCGTGACCAAACACTGTGGGGCAGTTGGGTTATTAACGCTTCAGACAAGAAAGTCTTCTTTAGCGGTGATTCTGGTTACTTCAATGGCTTTAAAGAGATTGGCGACCGTTTTGGGCCGTTTGATTTAACCATGGTTGAAACGGGTGCGTATAACTCACTTTGGGCGGATATTCATATGTTCCCAGAACAGAGTGTTCAGGCACACATTGATCTGCAAGGTAAGGTGATGATGCCAATCCACAACAGTACCTTCGACCTTTCTATGCATGATTGGCAAGACCCAATGGAACAAGCACTGGCGATTAGCAAAGAGCGAGATGTACAAATGGTAAGCCCGGTGATGGGTGAACGTTTGGTGATCTCAGAGCCTGTACCTGTTCAGGCATGGTGGAAACTAGCATCGAATTAGAGCTGTCATCCAAATAGACATAGCTAAACCACTAAGCTGTACAACCCAACTTATACACGAAACGCCACCGATCTTACGATTCGGTGGCGTATTTTAGTTTTATTTTTAAGATCAGCTTTCTAAGTTCTGCGCCATTTTCTTCGCAATTTTTCTGAATTGTTCTAACTCGTCTTCGGCCATGCCTTTGGTCATTCTCTTCAGCATGTCTCTATCGATATCCGAGACCTTACTCATGATCTCTTGACCCTTATCAGTCAGAACCAATAACTGGCTGCGCTTGTCTTCCGGGTTCGGAGACTTCTTCACAAGTTCCTGATTGATCAAGGCATTAATGAGCCGAGTGACCTGTGCTTTATCACGATCTAGGAAGTGTGCGATATCGATAGCGGTACATGGAGACTTCTTAGTAATGATCTTCATGACACGAATGTTCATAGGTGCGATCTCTGAGTCTAAGCTCTCAATCTGTTCGCTCATTTGACGTTTCAAAGAGTGCACTAGACGAAAGATTGATTCTAGCGATGTGTTATCAGACATAAACGATCCTTAGAAATATAGTTGACATTATCAACTACTGTATTTATAGTTGACATTATCAACTTAATTGTTCGTAAATTCAAGACAGGAAATAGATATGACGATTCAAGCAACTCTAACGCCAACTCTTCCTGAGCAAAAAGGCACACCGGTTTTATACAAAGTTTTGGTCATGATGAGCTTAATGCTGACGATTGGCGGCAGTTTAACGGCTGTGATGACTTACATGAATGTCGGATTCGGCGAGGAATTTATTGGCAACTGGCTTTCTTCGTTAGCCCTTGTTGTCGTGATCATGATGCCAATGGGCACGGTGATGATGGCTTTAGTCACCAAAGCCGTTGCTAGAGTGTTCACAACTTATAGCGAGAAAGTTCGCAACCTGATCGTAGGACTGATCATGGCATTCATAATGGAGTCCATGATGGCATTTGTAACAGCGGCAAATAACATTGGATTTTCGGATACATCGGCGTTTACCAGTGGATGGTTTAATGGATTTATTGCCGCGCTTCCTGTTGGCCTTACGATCATGGTCGTAATGTCGATGACGGTTAAACCTAAGCTAGAACGATTCATGAAGAGCTAGCCAAAACATTTCACAGCATTGTAGGAGATCCACATGAAAGCATTTACAGGCAAACACAATAACTACCGCATCACTATTGAAGAAGTGAGCGTTAAAGAAGACCGCGAACTTCAAACCATGCAGTTTGAAATTGAAGACAGAGAAAACATGTTCGCGATTGTTGAGAAGATCAAACAAGACAGCGGCTTAGATGAGCAATCAGCAGCACGACTAGGCGTGAGTATCCGCTTACTCGGCCCATTGATGATGCAAGATAGAAAGCATCCTCTGTTTGTTAATTTTATGCCTCACTTCAGAGACTTCATGCAAAACCTTAAGAAGACCTTGAAAGGGCAGTAAAGCCTAACCATCAGCAACACATCGAAAAGCCAGTAACGAACTTACTGGCTTTTGTTGTCTTTAAATCAAAATAATTTCAGTTGTTTGCGTCTAGAATATGCGAAAATTGATGGCTGAATTTTCGGTGTAGCACCGTTGTTGAATTGTCTATTCAAGCTTTAAGAAATCCGATATTATACTGGTCATAAAACTAAAGGTGGTATTATATGACAAATGTATTTAAACAAGCAGCTGAAGAACTGTTGAGTCGTCGCGTTGCTGGCACCAAAGCACCAAGATTGGACGAACAGTACCGTCCGAATAACTTGGAAGATGCGCTAAAGATCCAATCTTCAATGATCGATTTGAAAAGCGATAAAGTCGGCGGTTGGAAGTGCTTACTTCCTCTGGCT
Organism: Vibrio sp. 10N.222.49.C12; assembly: GCF_041475025.1. Classification (NCBI taxonomy): domain Bacteria; kingdom Pseudomonadati; phylum Pseudomonadota; class Gammaproteobacteria; order Vibrionales; family Vibrionaceae; genus Vibrio; species Vibrio sp. 10N.222.49.C12. The sequence continues at coordinate 22,885 of NZ_JBFRVF010000014.1, forward strand.
GAAGACAAGTTTGTTGTTGCGCCAATCTTCTCGGGCAGCGTTCAACAAGGCGAAGTTTGTGAACTGTTTGCAGACAACGATGTAGTGCGTGTTGAGCCTGAAATTGCATTTACTCTTGCTAAGAGTCTGCCTGCAAACCAAGAAGGCTACAGCGAAGAGCAAATCAACGAAGCGATTGGTTCTTGTCACATGGCACTTGAGTTAATGCAATCTCGTTTTGCGGATGACAGCGGCGCTGAGTTCTATGAAAAACTGGCCGATGGCCTAGTAAACCAAGGCTTATTCATTGGCCCTGAGATTGATCGCGAAAAAGCGTTCACTTCTGCAGAGATCAGTATTGAAGTGACTCAAGGCGAGCAAGTTCAAGCATTCGACGGTAAGCACCCGAATACACTGCCACCAAGCCCAATTTACTGGCTGATTAACTACATGACGCGTCGTGGTGTTGATTTCCAAGCGGGTGAAGCAATTATCACGGGCTCTTACTGCGGTATCGTGGAAATGGAATTCGATAAACCAACGACCTTCCATTATGAAGGTATTGGCGAATACCAAGTAACCTTCAAGCAGAAACGCTAACTTCTAGCGACGCACTATCTGTTATCGAAAGGCTGTTTACTGATGAGTAAATAGCCTTTTTTATTACGTGATGCTCAATAGGGTTCTTATTACTTTGCATTAAATTAGGCGTTTAGACGTCTAGACGTTGACAAGTTCTAAGTGTGACATTAGTCTGCTCACCTTCCTGTTCTATTGTGTTGTCGTTCCATGTCCAATTCAAAAAATTCTAACGCGGTAATTGCCCCTTCTGCAGTGGCGCTTATCCCTCTGATCGTTTTCCTTGCGCTGTTTATTGGCGTGGGTACATACCTGTCGCTACAAGGCGTCGATTTTGCTTTCTATCAACTTCCAGCTCCGATTGCGGCTCTGCCTGCTGTGATGTTAGCGTTGCTATTGAGCAAAGATAAATTGAACCGTGCGATTGAGCAGTTCTTAGGTGGCGTGGGTCACAAAGACATTATCGCAATGTGTATGATCTACCTATTGGCGGGTGCTTTTGCTGCTGTGGCTAAAGCTTCTGGTGGCGTGGACGCGACGGTAAACCTTGGTCTATCGGCTATCCCAACGAGCATGATCCTACCGGGCATCTTCCTTATTTCGGCGTTCATTGCGACAGCAATGGGCACCTCTATGGGTACTATCGCTGCGGTTGCTCCTGTTGCACTAGGCATTGCTGACTCAGCTGGTATGAGTATTCCTCTAACCGCTGGCGTAGTGCTAAGTGGCGCTATGTTTGGTGACAACCTTTCTATCATCTCAGATACCACGATTGCCGCGACTCGCTCGCAAGGCTGTGAGATGAGAGACAAGTTTAAAGAGAACATCCGTATAGCACTTCCTGCTGCACTTATCGCGATTGTTATCTTTGCTTTCAACAGCACAGCAACTCAAGTTCCTGAAACAGGCCCAATTGAATGGCTGAAAGTCCTTCCGTACATCACTATCCTAATCCTTGCGGTATCGGGCATGAATGTGTTCGTTGTGTTGACGATTGGTATCTTGCTAGCGGGTGGAGTGAGCCTAGGTTCTATTGAGAACTACGGTATGACGGATTACGCTCAAGATATCTACGCAGGCTTTGGCAACATGCAAGAGATCTTCTTACTGTCGATGCTGATTGGTGGTTTGAGTGAGCTGATGCGTCGCCAAGGTGGATTAGCATTTCTGACTAACTTAGTGAGCGGTTTGATTCGTGCATTTGGTTCTTCTCACTCTAAGCAAGCGAATGGCCGCGCAAGTGAGCTAGGCATTGCAGGCTTGGTATCAATGGTGAACCTATGTACGGCAAACAACACCGTAGCAATCATTGTTTCTGGTAGTGTGGCTCGCCAATTAGCTGAAGAGAACGATGTATCTCCACGCCGCTCTGCAAGCTTATTGGATATCTTCTCGTGTGTGATTCAAGGCGTACTGCCTTACGGTGCTCAGGTATTGCTATTAGGCTCTGTGTTTAACCTATCGCCGCTAGAGATCGTGTCTAACTCTTACTACTGTTTCGCGCTTGCAATCGTGGCTGTAGTCGCTGTGTTTATTAAACACCCAGCACGTCAAGTGGCTCAAGCTTAGTAACAATTGACCAAACTGAGTGCTCACTGGCTCTGATAAGAAGGCTCCTTAATAGGAGCTTTTTTGTGCGTGAAACTCATGGCTTGAAAATTCAATGTACGTCTTCAAATACAAGAAAACCGCCTATGTAGACGGTTTCTAATTTCGTTATAGCGGTTTTCAAGTTTATTGTAGTGTGAATGACAATTAGGCTTGAGAGCTTTAATTCAGCTTATTAGTCACGAACTCTTTGTTTCTGACCATTAGCCACATCAGGCCGCCTAGCGTACCGATGGATAATTGGATAAAGCCTAGGTTTTCAATCAGTGACTCTGGGCGGATTGAAACTAATACCATGCCAAGCGAGCCACAAATCATGCTGAAGAACTGTATCAGTGCGACGGCAGAGCCCGTGTCATGATCTTGTTGATTCAACATTAAGTTGGTGCCCGGTACTCGCATGATGATCGCCATTAATGTTGCTGGAGCAGCGATGAACATAAAGAACCAAGGGGACAGGTCGCCAATGGTTAGGGTGAAGATGCCCGCAAGCGCCAATAAAGCAAAACATCCTGAGATGACCTTTTGAACCGGCATTCGGTAGGACAACTTCATGTAAATTGTTGGACCAAATGAGGCGCATAATGCATTGAATGCGAACGCGTAGCTAAACTGTTTTTCGGTCAATCCAAAGTGATCGATGTAGATATAAGAACCCGCCGCAAGAAAGCCCATCAACGCCATCGGTATGATAGAGAAAATGACCAGTAGCTTGAGGAACGAGCGGTTTTTCATGACCACGCCCATTCTTCCCCATGAACGGAACATGGAACCTTGGTATTTGGTTTCGAGCGTTTCTCGATAGCAGCAAGCTAATACTGACGCAAATGCACCAAAAATGGCGAGGGTGACGAACATCATTCGCCAAGACGCAATTTTCAGTAGAAAGGCACCAAATACAGGCGCAACCATTGGCGCGATGATCACCAGTGACATGATAGTCGCCATGATCTTTTCACGTTCTCTGCCATCATAAAGATCTTTGACAATGGCGGTAGCGATAACGGTGATAGCACTACCAGCAAAGGCTTGGAATACACGAGCACCAATTAACTGTTCGATGCTATTGGTCATCGCGCACAATATGCTCGCGACCATATAACCCGCTAATCCAATTAATAGGATCGGCTTACGACCGAATTTCTCGCTGAGCGGCCCCCAAAATAAAAGACCAATAGCGTAAGTAACGAAGTAGCTGCTCAGGGTTAGGTTGACCATGGATCGGTCAGTATTAAACACCTCGACCATCTGCGGAAGTGCAGGTAAGTAAAGGTCGATGGTCAATGGAGGGAAAGCACTTATTATGACGAGAAAAAATAGCATACCGGTCTTTCCCAGTACTGGTTGTGGTCTCTTCAAGGTGGCTCTCCGTTGTCCAAAATAGGTTTTTAATTGGTGTGATAGTATCTTTAGGTTTTGTATGATTAGTTATCTCAAAGCTCTAAAATCAGCAAGGATTTGTGACCTCTAAATGTTTAACATCGAGTTGAAAGGTTCAAGCCAGCAAGTACCTATGCTGGCTTGAGGGTATACTTAGAACTTAAATTTAGCAATCTGAGTGGAGAGGACAGTAGTTTGCGTCAAGATATCATTGGATACGTTTGCCAAATCGTCATTCACGTTAACTAGTTCTTTTGCACTACTATCAAGAGACTGCATGTCATTTGCGACTTTTGAACTAACGTTTGACTGCTCTTCGCAGGCGGATGCAACAGAATCTACCATGCCATTGATGGACGTTACGGAAGAGATAATGCTCGATAGTGCTTGCTGTATTTCATCTGCGCTGGTTTTTGTTTGCTCCACTAAAGCTTTCGAGCTCTGTGTTGCAACAAATGACTCGTTTGCTTCTTTTTGTAGGCGTTCAATAATAGATTCAATTTCATTGGTTGAATCATGGGTTTTAGACGCTAATGAGCGCACTTCATCCGCAACAACCGCAAAACCACGGCCAGACTCACCGGCCCGTGCCGCTTCAATAGCTGCATTCAATGCCAATAAATTAGTTTGTTCCGCAATCGCTTTGATGACTACAATCACTCGACCTATATCATCACTGCTTACTTTTAGTGAATTCGCACATTCCGCTGCACTTTCCAGACTTACGACCAAGTCATCAATATTACGTTCATTGATATCGATTGTGTGACCACTTTGCTGACAAAGCTCGAGTGCATCATTTGATTGATACAGCGTATTTTCCGTATGAACAGCAATTTCTTTGGTTGCTAAATCAAATTGCTCAATGCTGTGCAAACTTTCTTGAGTTAACAAAGATTGTCGTTGGCTTTGTTGGTTCATTTCATCACGTAGTTGCGATATACCGTGGCCACTCTTATCCAACAGTTTGGTCGTGTTCGATGTTTCGAGAATGATAGATTGAATAGTAGCAACGAATTGGTTGAATGCTTTCGCAAGTGATGTGACTTCATCATTGCCTACTTCCGCAACACGTGAAGTGAGGTCTCCTCCACCAGAAGCAATTTCATTCATTGAATCAGCCATGTTTTTGATGGGCCTGACGACTTTTCTATCGAGGACTATGGAAATCAGAATCAGGCTAGCAATAAATATGCAAAGCAAAATACTAATCGCAAGTTGCATAGAGTTCATTAAATTAGCATTCGTCACATCATGGTTAAAACCAACATTAACTTTACCGATAGGCAATGAATCCCATGAAATAGCCATCGATGAGGATTCATCAATGTCACGTGGATTAACACTACCTAATATGTTGTTATTTTGATCGAGCACTTGAATGTTTGCGATTACGTCATTATTTGAATACGCTTCAATGATATTAAGTATCAGTGTCTTATCGTATGCATAAACAGGTTCTTGCAATATCACACTTAATTCAGAGGTTATACGCTGGATTTCTTGTGAAGATTTATCAGTAACGTTTGATTGGTTAATCATAAATTGGATTGGCAAAGCGATAGCAGCAACAATAAGCATCACTGCAGCGATCAGTAAAACCATTTTTTTTGTTATTTGGTTCATAAAAATGTACTCAGTTGGCAAGCGGATCAAAGAAATATTTTTCTGGGATAGAGCGGGTGTCTTCGGTCAGATATGGATTTTCAAGATCGATAATAGTTCGCTCTGAAAGGTTGGCCCGTGAGAGCGCCATTCTTACTTCGGAGTCTTCGAAAAAGAGTTTCTCATAGGTGCCATCAGCGAAAATTTCTTCAACCACTTCTGTGATGTGTTGCTGAAGTTCTGTGTTTTCTTTTTGGACAAAGAGCATATATGGCATGCGATAGCGGAGCATGACATGACTATCAACAGCTAAAGGTAGTTCTGGGTATGATTGCATTTCTGCAAATGGTTCCATGACACCACGAGCAAACAAGTGGCACCGATTACCAGCAAGCATCATCTCAAAAATATTTGGATATTTAAGCGATTTAGCGGTTTTTATACCATTGGCATCAAGAATGAATGTGTCTGGCCATGTTTTCCCTGAACAAACTTTAAAGCGCGTGAAATCCGCTTTAGATCTTACGTTTGCGAGTAATTGTTTATCTTTTTCATGAATTAATCCGATTCGCATACCAAGCATTCCTCGATATATAGGGAACAATATTGGAGCAAAGCGTTTTTCCATGTCGAGACTGGTCGCTGACCAATAAAGGTCAATCTCTCCCGACTCTAAATCCGCCATAACTCTTGATTGAGCAGGTTCCCCTGTTGCTTGATAGACAAACTCGATTTCATCGAATCGGCTCGAGCGATTAACAATTTCTTGAACCAAAGTAAGGTGCAGTTTTTTGTCATTCGGTTTACCTGGCAATCTTAAAGGTTCAGCGTAAGTTATTTGGCAAGTACTAAAAATAAGTATCAAAAAAGTAAAAATGGAGCGAAACATTCTTGGTTCTATAGGCGTGTGATTAAGTGGCAGTAATATCGGTTACCGTGTGCTATTTTGATACGAAATTAACGCCACATTGTGACTTTTCTCTCGTTTTGTATGGGTAATTTAATGCAAGGTCGGATCTGAAATATAAGCATGTAAATATAGGTTTCCAGCCCAATCAGGGTAGCTTGTAATCGCCAGCGACACATTGTAATGATTATCGACTTGGCTTGTTATCTTTTCTTTGGGCGTTTTTCGACTAAACCGTTACGCTCTAAACCACGTCGAACGCTGCTGCATAGTTTACCAAAGCGGCGCAGTTCCTCGAAGTTAGGACCTTGGCCAATGGAAATACTGTGCTCCCAATACATTAACTCGCTGTCGACCATCTCAAGTAGTTTCTTAGAGCAACCCGAGCAATTTCCTTTTGGACCACAGATAAACGTCTCTGACTCGTAAAGTGGGAGTTCGTTTTTAACTTCTTCAATTAAGTTAAGCATTGCCGAGTTTAAGTCTGGCTTTTTGGATGTAATTGGCTTCAAGCTTGGTGCTTGAGTTGCAATTAATTGGGAAGTCAGTTTGTTAGGTTGTAAATTCAAAGCAGCTGATGACATATCAAAGGCCTCAAGGAGAGAAGAAGGTGGGCATGCTACTCTTCACAACAAAGTGAATATTGATGTAGTGCAATAAGCGTGGATATATACCCAAAAGAGGTAGGAGCCACAAGCGGTTGTGACTCCTTATCAAAGCTCGGTACTAATGAGAGATTTTAGAATTCGGCGTCGAACTGGAATTCCATCCACTCTTTGGTGACTGGGTGGTGCAGCGCAAGTCTTTCTGCGTGTAAGTGCAATCGGTCGGCTTTATTGCCATACAAGCCGTCACCGACGATAGGCGTGTTAAGGCCTTCTTGGTGTGAACAGTGAACACGCAACTGGTGTGTACGCCCTGTTTTAGGATGCAGGTAAACCTTAGTGGTTTGCCCGTTTCGCTCAATCACTTCCCATTTGGTTTCTGCTGGCTTGCCGTGTTCGAAGCAGACAATTTGACGAGGGCGGTCATACAAATCACCACGTAATGGTAGTCGAACATAGCCTTCATTTTCTGTTAGAACGCCTTCAATCATTGCCACGTAACGCTTTTCGACTTCACGAGTAATGAACTGCTTCTGTAAGCTCTTGTTCGCACGTCGTGTGAGAGCGAAGATTAGAATGCCAGAGGTCGCCATGTCTAAGCGATGAATCACAAATGGGCCTTCAACATCGGGATGCATTTCTTGAACACGTGTGTAGGCGGAATCTTTGATGGTTTTACCCGGCACGGATAGAAAACCTGCTGGCTTGTGTACTACCACGATGTGCTCATCTTGGAACAGAATATCCAGTTCTTTGCCTTCTGCTGGGTTCTCTAGCAATGGGTTTGGATCGACTTCTAGGCCTTTCATCATATGGCCTAAAATCGGCACACATTTACTCTGACAAGAAGCGTAGTATTTCTTGTGCTTGCGGATTTCCGACTTTGGAGAGCGGCCCCACCAAAATTCAGCCAATGCCAGTGGCGTGTAACCATGTAAGTACGCGTATTGCAGCAATTTAGGCGCAGCGCATTCACCAGAGCCAGCTGGTGGTATCTTGTTTGGCGTGTTTTCAAAGATTTGGTTAAGGTCTTCAACGTTTCCTTCCGCATTTTGGAAAGCGTATTGTGAAAACAACTTGTGTTGAAGCTGATGAGAAATGTGTGCTCTTTGCTCTTTTAGCTCAGCCAGTTGAGTGTTGAACACATCAACTTTAGCTTGCAACACTTGCAGGGTCTGTTCCCAGTTAAGTTTTAGGTACTTCTGCTGGTTCTTGTCGGCAACACTGGCTTTGTTTAGCTCATTATTTAGCTGTTCGAAAGCTTGCTCATCAAGGTTTTCTTTACCTTGTTCACGTTGTTCTTTACGCGTTTTTCGGCCTTCAATAATCAATAGACGTTGAGCTTCAATCTCTTGCTCGGCTTGCGCTTTTTGCTGTGCCAGTTGCTCGCACAATTCAAGGTATTCAGTATTTGCTTGCAGCGCTTTAAACTCAGCGTTGACAGCCATCATGTCGGCTGTGTCTTGATGGAAAAAGCTGTCGCTGCTGAGCATGTCGAACACGGGCGGTACAAAGTGAGGCAGTAGGTTTTGGTCGGCGATTTTCCCTGAAAAAGCAGAGAAGTACCCCAATTCACCTTCAGGGCTTTTCACCAATAACACACCAAACATTTTGCCGCGACCAGCGTCAGTATCAAGTCCGAAGTCATGCTGCCAGTCGGTTTGAGTTTCTAGATATTGTTGAAGCTGATGAGAGGCGATTTCACACAGTGCGTGTGGTTCATAATAGAACGGGAAGGTGAAACGCTCAGGCAACGAATATGACTCGATCGGCTGTTGAAAACGAGTGAAGCAATGCTCAGGTGTGTGGCTGTTTTCTGAGTCGTGCGTTGGTTTTGATGAGTGCATAGTCGTATTAATACTTATATCGTGGTGATAAATGGTTGTGAGTCTACTGTGTATGTTTAAAGGCTTTAAACACAGTACAAGGCGGCGATTCTACTCTTTATCGAAATACGCCTCAAATAAGAAATGGTTCTATTACAGGATAGCTAAGCGAGACGGTTAACACGGACCCCATGAGTTATGGTTTGAACTTCATTAATTGATGAGTAACTTCTCGTTTTTAATCATAGAAGGTAACTTCACAAACGAAGGGTGGTAGCCTTGCCGCCCTCTTGTTCAACCTAAGGTAACGTTATGATTCCACTCAATACTTCGATTGTATCTGGTGTCGCTATTTCAGAGATCGACGGACAAATGAAAATGCTACTAATGAAGCGTGTGAAGGGCGAGTTTTGGTGCCATGTCGCAGGTTCCATTGAAGCAGGTGAAACAGGCTGGCAGGCTATCGTGCGCGAGTTTGAAGAAGAGACCCAAATTAAAGTGGAAGCTTTGTATAACGCGCAGTTTTTGGAGCAGTTTTACGAGGCGCACGTGAATGTGATTCAGCTAATCCCTGTGTTTGCGGTGCTATGCCCACCCAACCAAGCGATTGAACTGAATGACGAGCATACTGAGTACCGTTGGTGCAATTTAGAAGAAGCAAAAGCGTTAGCGCCGTTCCCCAACCAACATGCCGTCTACGATCATATTTGGTCATACTTTGTCGGTAAGCCAGTCAATCCGCTTTATCGAGTCAAATTGAGCTAGCGTTGGCTGTTTAAGAGTTAAGATTTACCAAGATATGGGGTTAGAAAAGCACTCACTTGCGCTTGGCATAACCCCACATCCACCTTCACGCCGTGCGATTCAAGGATCGCAACACCACGACCATTATTGCGAGGGTCTGGGTCTAGCATCGCTACTACCACGTGTTTTACACCTGCTTTAACCAATGTATTGGCGCAAGCGGGTGTTCTGCCGACAAACGAACATGGCTCTAAAGTTACGTAAGCGGTAACCCCCTCCATTGTTCCGTCCGTTTTGTCGTTATAACTATTCAGTGCTTCAACCTCGGCGTGGTTTCCGCCGACTTTTTGCGTGTACCCAACAGACACCACCTTATCGTTCTTCACCAAAACGCAGCCTACTGGCGGGTTTGGTTGGCAATCAGGTAAGGCTTGGCGCGAAGCTTCGAGTGCTTGCAGCATGTATTGTTGGTTCATGGTCGTTACTCAGTATGACGAGAGAGCGTAGCAGCTAGTCGCCACGCGTGGTTGATGAGTTGGTTAATTACTAACTTAATAAGCTAATAAGTGGGGCATGTTCGATCTGATTGGACTTTTAGTCAATGGTTTTAGCGTTTGAATTCGACTGCTAGTTAACTGTGACTCATCGTTAACTTGGGCCACTGGGTTAGCCAACCTTTGGATTGCACTCTTTGATCAAAGATATCTCGGCTACGCTTTGGATTGGGTGTGATTTGCAAATCAAACAAACTCTCTAAGCCAAAGGCAGAAATACACTCGATGTTTCCATGGAGGCTTTGTTTCACGGCGACGGCGGTTTCTTTCTCTGGCCAATAACTCATCGCATCCAATGAGCCTTGGTAAGGTTCATCCCCATTTCTGGTGTGCATGTAGGCTTGATTGCGAACTTGCCAATTCAGTTCGGGTAACCGTTGTTTAAGCTGAGCCTCGTATCTAAGATCCGATTCGTAAGAGGTATCAATGGGATCAAAGTAGATCACATCAATATCATTGAATGGAGTCGGGGAGGCATAACCATGCTGGTGATCCCAAACGAGGTTTCTCACAAAGCCCGCAGCGACATAACACTGCGGCAAATCCAACTGAGCGACACAGTCTAAAACCTTCATTCGTAAGGGATCTTGTTTGATCAACGTGACGATGCGTTTGGCTAGCGGATGTATCATTATGATGTCGGAACATCAGTGACTTGGTAATGACGTGTCACGTTCTGGGAGATTTCACCCCATTCAGAGGCTTTTACTCGCTGTTGGTGCATTTCGAATGCTTCTCGGCTAGTGAATTCTTCATACACTTCAAAGCGATTAGGTTGAAGCGTGCTTTGACTGACTCGAAACACAATACAACCAGGTTCTTCTAGTGTCAGTTCTTTGTGCACAACCAAGGCATGTGTCACTGCTTCTAGGTCGTTGTCTGGCACTAGAATATGCCCTTGCAGAATTACTTTACTCATAATTACGTCCATTTAATTACGTCTATTTAATTTGGTCCATTACGGCTTTTTTCTATCAAAAGCTCTATCCGTTACAAACATAATCCCATTTTGATGTTGTAACGTATAGGCTAATGTGGCGGTTATTAGTTCACATTGAATGTATTTTTTAGTTACACCGTAACTTTAAAGGTGATGTAATCAACAAATGATAAGACACTGGAACTAAATCAGCGTTGGTCCGGTCTATTAAATTAGTATCATTGAACTGTATTGATACTGAAATGAATTTGTCATCTGAGAGAACTAACCTTAATTTTGAACAGCGGCTCATAGGATTGAATTGAGCCATAGTTGATATCTAGGTCATACTTTGATGTAAATGGTACTAAAAACTCTATATATTTTGTGATTTGTATCATTGAACTGGGCATCAAACACCGTTAGATTCGAATGGTTGGCAATAAAAATAGCTCATGAAGAGCAGTTAAAGAAAAGGAAATATCCCTTATGAAAAAAATGAGAAGAGCACAGCTTCATCGCGTTCGTATCCAATACTGGAAAGACACGTCAAAAGAAGCATCAAAGAAATAAGCTTTAATCGTAGAGCTTTAAAAGCTGAAAAGCTTAATCAAATGTAAAACGCAACAAACTGATTTCATTAGCACTCTCAAGGACCTTCATCTGGTCGGCGACTAACGAAATCATCCCCAAAGAGCTGGCAGGCATTAACAACAATGCAATTCAATGTCAGCTCATTAATACCTCCTCTAAGTTTATCTTCGTTTGTTAAACCTGTTACCCCAAACTAAAGCTTGTTCCTTGTTCCTTGTTCCTTGTTATCGCATCCCTGTACTCGTTAACGTCTTGATAATAAAAAAGCTCCCGATTTCTCAGAAGCTTTGATTTAGATTTTGATATCTGATGTGACTGCCCGATAAAGGCTCGTGCTTAGGATAGACTCTAACGTTGGAACAGCGTCTTTAAGCTCACATCGTCCGTTCTATTTAGCTTTAGGCTCAGTAGATAGCCACCAACACCGATCAGTGCGTAAATACCTAAAGATAAAATCGGCGCTTCTGCAATCGCACTTAATGGGTTGCTTGCTATGAGTACATTCATTGGTAATGACGCGATGAGAGATAGGAAGTCATTGATGCCATAGAACCCAAACACTGCGACAGAGAGGAACTTAATCGCATAGCTTGAGATGAAAATGACAAGCAATGGAGAGTTTACCAGCTGCGAAATCGCTAGAGTGACGGTTGCCAGTGGCAATAAAACCAGTGCAACTAACATCATTCGTCCAAAAAACACGACCCAGTTGCTCAGCACATAAAACAGAGATTGTTGTTCAACCAATAGCGCCAGTTGTTGTTCACTTGAGACGTTCAATATCCAGAATAGAAAATCTGCGAACAGTACTAACAATGCACAGATAGCCGGAATCACCACTAAACCGAAGCCGAGTTTCACACCGTGAGTCATTGCGTTAGATACCGGCATACTTCTCCAAAACATCGAACTGCCTTCTTGGCGCTCTTTACGCAGCGTTTTAGGGATGTAAAGCGTTGATAGGATCAGTGAAATAAGGCCCGCGCCAAAGTAGATCACTGAGTTGAGGTCTTGTGCGAACTCTCTGTGGATGTCGCTCACGTCACCGTTCACTTGCATTTCGAAGAAAAACTCATGCTGTGCTGCGCCATTGAAGAACAGACTAACGAACAGTAAGAAACCACATAACGCGACAAACAGAGGCAATCGAGTGTTAATTTTGTGCTCGATGAGTTCTTTTTCTAGCATGTAAAAACTTGGATGCATTATGCCTTCTCCGTCTGTGTTGCAAGGAATAGATCTGCGAGACCAACGTTATAGATGTTACCCAGTGATTCAACCTGCGCTTTGTATTGACCTTCCAATAACCACTTAGTGGTGCCCAGGCCTGATTGCGAGGTCAGTGGGTTGAGTTTCTGTATCTCGCTTGAATGGTTATTTGCGACTTCGATAATGAAATAGTCATTTTCGATGTCTTCCATGCTCTTTTGCAGCACACAATGGCCTTGTTTTAAAATCAGAACATCCGTTAATAAATGTTCAATCTCTGAAACCTCATGGCTTGCAATGATCATGGCGCGTTCGCCGTCGTGGAACCACTCAAGTAGATGGCGATAAAAAGTATCGCGGTACAGTAAATCTAGGCCAAGTGTAGGCTCATCTAAGATCAACACTTGGGTGTCAGTCGCGATGATGATCGCAAGGTGAAGTTGTACTTTCATCCCTTTAGAAAGCTGCTTGATAGTCGAAGAGAGCTTGATGTTGGTGCTGCTTAGCGTCTGTTCTGCTTTTTGCTTGTTGAAGCTAGGGTGTACACCTTGGGTGTATCGAAGCAGTTGTTTAACCGTCATCCACTCTGGTAACACGTTAACATCTGAGATGTACGACAAGTGCTGCATGAGCTCTGCGTGCTGGTGGATAGGGTGGTAGCCGTTTACTTCAATCTCACCTTGATAGTTGTGTCCACCAAGCAGTGATTTGATCAGTGTCGATTTCCCTGCGCCATTATGGCCCAGCAGTCCAAGCACTTGCCCCGGTTTTAACTCAAAGCTGATGTTCTCGACACCCACTTGATTTGAATAGGTTTTGGTTACGTTTTTCACGGAAAGTAACGTACTCATGACTTGTCCTTTATATGTTGTGCTAGCTGTTTCACGAGTTCTTCGACACTCATATCAATGATGCTTAGCGTCTCAGCGATGGCTGGGATCTGTGTGTTGATGAATGATTGGTGTGCGGACTCTTTCAATTTTTGAAGTGCCCCTTCGGCCACATACATGCCTTGGCCGCGTTTTTTCTCTACCAAGCCTTCATCCACCAGTAACTGGTAGCTTTTCATGACAGTAAGGTGGTTGATCTTGAGATCGGCGGCAACCGCACGCACAGAGGGCAATGCTTGTAGCTCTAGCCAAACACCCTGAAGAATTTGGTCACTGATCTTGGCGGCAAGCTGCCTAAAGATCGGCTGGTCGTCTTTCCATTCGGTCATAATTAAAACTGCATGGTGATATACATGTGTATAACACTAACCTATTTATTCGAGTTGGCAAGGATTTTATGAAAGTGCATCGGGTATTTTTATGTTTAGATAAAGCACGTTTGGTGGGGAGGGCACTTGAAGCCTACATCCTTGTGGGCTCTCAAGCAGCTGTATAAGCGATGATTATTTGAATAGGGAATGGTTGCTGATCAAGATTTCTATTAGGCTGGGCCTATTGCTCCTTTGAGTCATTAGGCCGGCTATATAGGTAACCTTGATGTAAGTTGTAGCCTAACTGACACAAGATATATTGCTGCCTACGCGTCTCGACACCTTCATAAATCATTGTGATATTTGATAGGCGTCCAATCTCCGAGATATTGAGCAATACACCCTGATGATGCTCTCCTGACTCGATATCCTTAACAAAGCAACGATCCAGTTTTAGATAGGCCGGAGAGATAACATTGATGATTTCGATGTTGTTATTGCCCGTACCAAAGTCATCCAGAGCGATAGTGATACCAAGCTTTTTGATATCCTTAATGTTATCGATAACCTCACACCCATAGCCAATGTTCGAATATTCAGTAATCTCTACGACAAACTCATTCGCTTCCATCGCGGCTAAATGCTCTCTGAGCCTTGCGAAGTTCGACCCTACCAAAGCACTCGGACACACGTTGACACCATAGATCTCATGGCTGTTGTTTAACTTCGCTTTTCTGACTGTCTCGATGAGTAAAATAGTATGAAAGGTGAGTAAATTGGTGCGTCTCATGGTGTTGATGAAGCTTAAAACGCCAACGTTACGCACACGAGATAACAACTCGTAGTAGAGAACGCAGTTGTCTTCGGTGTTGATGATCGGCTCTTCTTCAAAGGAGATGTGTTTCCAACGAAACAGGTAGATCACGAAACCCAGAATATAGGAGCGATAAAGCAGGGTGGCGAGTATCAGAGAAAGCGCAATCCATAGTGCAACAATGTCGTCACTGTAGAAGGTGATGGTTGCACCCGTTGGTAGGGAGGTTTGATAGATAGATTTACTCTCTTCGCCAAGGTTTAAGATGTGGTAACCATTCTTCTGGATGGAAATCGAATCGACTAATAGAGGCAATAGTGAGTTCTTGTATCGAGCTTCGATAGATCGTTTAGATATTCGAGCAACCATCTCAATGTCGTGCTCGGTATCCATGAAGCGTGAATAGGCAAAGTCAGCACTATCGTAGAAGTCGTCTAATTGATTGAGCTCTATCATCTTAGAACGTGTTTTAGAGATATAGCAGGAGTCATAAGGTGTGGTCATGACGACAGAATCAAGGTTGAGCGAGTGCCTTAGCGAGTGCACAGCCCCGTGGCTATCGCAACCGTAGTCCATGACTTCTGCGGCAATGTGTTTGGTGTTCTCACTGTATTCATTCGCAATCTTCGTCGTATAAAGGATTTGGGAAAAGTAGACAACGAATAGGAAAAAGGAAGAGATGGTGAACACGGCTATCAGAGCCTTAATCAGCTCTCGATGATAGGTGTTGAACATCAGTTTCAACATCTCGAACTGGCTGGGCTTGAACTGGTTGATGTCGTACTTAGGTGCGATACGGTTGGTTGAGCTTTTATCGAGATCGATAAAGTAACCTACCTTATAAAGGTTAGAGATAAGTTCGCTATTATTATCTACCTTCGCTTTCTTACATAAGCTTCGATATTTCTTTCTTATAGAAGCAATAATATTTTTTAACGCGTATAAGCTAAACTCTTCGTCAAAGTGTAATTTAAAAGATTCTTCAATATCTCGTGCAGATTGAGGGTTTGATATTGACGAGTGTTCAATAAGGTATTTGAAAACAAAACTCTCTTTACTATTAAGAGTTTCCTCTGATATCTTATTACTGTCTCTTTTTATGTATATTTTTTCTTCATTGTAGATTAGTTGCAAGCTCTCATTATTGTTATTTATATTGAAAGAACAGTGCATAGCTCAACTCCTAAGCGATAGTTATTATATTTGTGTGATGGATATGTGATGGCTGGGATTTTCATTCAACACAAGAGTTCGATCTAAATAATATAACCAAAATGTCACCATTTTATCTCAAGATGTTGATACTAATCGCAGAATTTGGGCTTTAATGAAAGGTTATGGAGATGTTCACCCAAAAGTTGAATTTATAAATGAAAGCCAATGATTTACAAGGGGTAAGGGGGATTTATCCATTTGTTTTGGTATTTATCCATTTCACAGCTTCTACGCGGTAGGTTTAGCGACTGGATTTAGAGGTTTCTAATGTAGCTTCTGATGGTATTCATTCGGTTTATCGATGTGTGAGATTTATCAGAATTTTTCATAATAAAATTAAATTATGTCATTTTATGTAATATTAATATAATTTATGTGGCGTATTGTTTTGGTGATTTAATTAAAGTAATCAATGATAGAATTAATTATATTTGTTGAATGATTGACTTTAATTTATTCTGTTACGAAATTTAAATAATTGAACTTTAAGGTGGGATATTTAAAATAGGGAAAGGATGATTTTTATCATGATGTGTTGATTAAAGAATTTTAATGGTATTATTATTGACATATGTATCAAATATGTGTCTATGTAAATATTAATCGGCTAGTGATGAAAATAAGATATGAATGAGGTTGGTGTTATACCATGAGCACTGCCTAAAAGTATAAGCAGCAACAAGTTAGATCAATTAGTGTTATTTTTGAGCAAATGTTAGCGTAACCACATGATATTCAAAGATCTGTTGCGGTGGCTTTGTGTTAACTATGGAAGCGTGCAATCGTTGAGTATTTAACATGCACCATCAAGCACCACGATCTGTGGTTCTTTTTCTGGCTGATAAAGCACCTGACAAAAGTCTCCTTCTGGCGAATAGGTGTAGTTTTCGGTGTCGAAAGAGATGGCGGCTACTCTTTCTGCATTGCTGCCAGAGTCTACTTCTTTGTTGATGACATGAAGCTCTGTTGCGTCGATATTGAGCAGTCTTCTTAGTGAGTCAACATAGGCGATTGGGTAACCATGACAAACGTAGTAGGTCTCAATCTCCGTCTTTTCAACATAGTTGCACTCATCCTCAACGCCAGCAATCGCTGACTTCGCGTAGATCATATCGATACCCGTGCGAAGGTTACCAGCCACATCATGTATTTTACTCGCCCGAGCACTTCCTTGAACGTCTAAGAACTTGACCATAGCTGTCGCCGAAACGATCGCTAAAATTAATACAGAGATGATGAGTTCTAAAAGAGTGAAGCCGTTTTGTCTGTTCATGGTTACCGATTATTTGCTCTGCTAAAGGGACGGAATGAGGGTAATCTAAATACCAAAGTCATTACAGTTAGTGGGTATAATGGTTTGGTGTTTTATTGTGTAAATTTCTAAGTAATTTTCTTTATAAACAATAGCTTAATTATTCCCTCTTACTGTTAAACGCTATGTAAGCATACGTAAGCGTACACACCCACAGCAGCCCATTGTTTAGGAAGCATTCAAACGACTTAATTTATTGATAAATAAGTCTTTAATTGTAGGATTGTCGACCATTCAAAAACTGACTTTCGACTTCATTTGAGGGAATTGGTTTACTAAATAAAAATCCCTGAAGATATTGGTATCCACAATCGATTAAGAACGCTTTTTGCGTTTCGGTTTCGACACCTTCAGCAACCACTTTTAGCCCCAATTTTTCACAGATAGCATGGGTGGCTTGGACAATCGCTTTGCTCCCTTTGTGTGAACCGTGGACGAAGCTTTTATCGAGTTTCACGGTGCTAATCGGTAAGTCATGCAACATCGACAGTGACGAGTAGCCTGTGCCAAAGTCATCAAGGTGAAGCTCTACGCCCAATTTAGAAATATCGCTTAACGCTTGCCTGACTTCACCATGCTTGAAGATCATGGAAGATTCGGTGATCTCAAGGGCGATGCTTTGAGGTTGGATATTGTAGAAGTTCAACATTGCTAATAGCTGCTCGGCAAAGGTCGCGTGCATCTGAATACTCGAAATATTGATACTCATCATCAACTCACTATCAAACTCACGTTGCCATATCGATAGCTGTTTGAGTGCAGAGTTCAGAACCCATTTCCCGAGCGGTACAATCTGCCCCGTCTCCTCCGCTAAGCTAATAAACTCATCAGGGCCTATGTTACCTAGCTCTTTGTCTGACCATCGAAGCAAGGCTTCAAACCCTTTCACCTTGTCGCTGTTGGTGTTCATGATCGGTTGGTAGTGAAGGTTGAGATCGTCGTTTTCTATGGCGCGTGCCAGTCGATGGCGGATCTCTACTTTGCGATGCAGGGTTTGTGCTAAGTCTGGGGTAAACGTTTGGAAGCGGTTTCGACCATTCGCTTTTGCAAGATGCATCGCCATACCCGCTTGCTTTAGCAATGTTTCTTGGTCAACCGCGTTATCAGGGAAATGCGCGGTACCTATGCTGCAACCGACAGATAAACTGCCGATGCCTCTGATATGGAAACTTCGGTTTAAGGCATCAATGATGCGAGAGCAAAGTAGTGGGATATTTTGATTTCGGCAGGTGTGGGCAATCACAATGAATTCGTCGCCACCAAATCGCCCTATCATGCATTTCTCATCAACCAACTGTTTAAGGCGTTCACCAACCTGTTTGAGTAGTTGGTCTCCGACAGTGTGCCCATAAGTGTCATTAACTAATTTGAAGCCATCAAGGTCGACAAACATCAATTCAAACGGTGAGCGATAGGCAATGCTGGTTTCTAGAAGGTTGCTGATCCCACGGCGATTATAAAGCTCCGTTAAACAGTCGTGTTCTGCGTTGTATCTGGCTTTTATCAGCTTCTCTTTTTGCTTTGTTGTACAGGTTAGGTTTAGCAGCAGTTCGCTTTTATCAAAGAGCCACTTTCCTTGCACATCAAAATGGTGTGCTCTGAAGGAGGAAACCTTGATAAACCAAGGCGCACCGGTTGTTGGTTCTCTATTCTGTAAACGTGTATGTACAAAAGTGATTACTATGTTTTGCGTACGGTAAATGTAGGGCTCTGATTCCAATATTGATGATCTATGACCAATATATATACTGCCTTCGCTTTTAATAAATACTGGTGATAGGAATGTCGAAAACCAAAGTGCTCATTGTTGAAGATGACCAAGAGATAGCTCGTCTAACGACGCTTTACCTCGAAGCTGAAGGTTACAATGTTAGCGTTGTTCATGAAGGGAACTTGGCACTTGAAGCGATCCGTAGTATTGAACCTGATTTAGTGCTGTTGGACTTGATGCTTCCAGGGATGAGCGGCGCGCAAATTTGCCGTCAAGCCCGTGAGTTTTACAATGGAATGATTTTAGTGCTAACGGCTTCCGCCGATGAAATGAGCGAGGTCAGCTTGTTTAAATTTGGTGCGGACGATTACGTTGCCAAACCGATTCGTGGCCATGCCTTGTTAGCGCGAATTGAAGCGTTATTGCGTCGAGCGACTCCCGTAAAAACTGCGCAAGAAACTACGGCTGAAAAACAGTGCGATATTGTAATCAACAGCTCTGCTCAAAGTGCCACGCTCTACGGCCAAAACCTCAAGCTTACTTCTGCTGAATTTGAAATCTTAAACCTTCTCGTTAATAACATCTGTCAGGTCGTGACTCGAGACCAGTGCTGTCAGTTATTTAGAGGGATAGATTACGCGTTCAACGACCGCTCGATTGATATGCGCGTGTCTGGGTTACGCCGAAAGCTGCGCATTCACGCAAAAGACAAACAGTTGATTCGTACGGTTCGCAACAAGGGGTACATGCTGGTTGCGTAAGTTCATTGCTACGAAGCTTCGCTCGGTTTCGATGTTTGCTCGCTTATACCTTGGGATTGTGACTGGGATGTCGGCAACGATATTTTTGTTCTTGAACCTTGGTGAGGGGTACATGCGACGCACCGAGATCGAAACCTTCCTCAATGATGGCATCTACTTTGCGGAGCAGTATGTTCGTCAACACAATCAAGAAAACTCACTCTATAAAGAGCTCGATAGAACAGGCTACCAACAATTTTATATCTTCAATTTACGCCTGTTGGAGAATTGGTCGGGCGAGGCGCCTTGCCAACAATGTGAGTTATACACAACCTTAAACGGTGTGCCGATATATCTAAGTGATGACAACCTCTATTCGACCGTGTTTCAGCTACCAAACTCTAAATTCAGTTTTGGGTTCAGTGAGGTAGGGGACTTTTTCTCTCCTGACATTGAATGGTACGAAGACTCAGAACGACACTTTTTGTTAGGGCTGTTGTTGGCTGTGATTGTGGCGATTGGAGCAAGTGTTTACTTACCTGTGAGGCGTTTTCAAGAAAGAATAGAGTTGCTCGTCGAGAAGCAGAAACAGTTTGGTAAGGGCAAGCTTAGTACTCGATCTGACATGGACGACATCCATCCTGTTTCTGATTTGGCCAGCAGTTTTAACTTCATGGCTGAAGAGATCGAAAGCAAAGTAAAACAAAGTCATATTTTCGCTCAAGCTATCCCACACGAAGTACGAACTCCGCTAAGTCGTATTCAACTGGCGACCGATATCCTAAGAAGGGGAGCCCCCGATAATCATCAGGTTCTTTTCGATGACATTGATACCTACATTGAGGATATCAACGAGCTCACGTCAGAAATCATCATGCTGTCGAAGTTGAATGTCATGGATAACTCTTTCTTTGAGCTCGTTAAAGTGACCTCCGATCTTCGTGAGTATTGCCTAGACCGAATTCGTTACTCGAAACTAGACAATGCCACCTTTGAATCTAAGGTACAGCTAGAGTGCAAGATTAAGTGTGATTGCTCAATGGCACGCTTGGTGTTCGATAACGTTCTCAAGAATGCGGGTAATTACACACAAGACAAAGTGTGGATGACGCTGGATGAGAACTCAGAAAACTGGCTGGTGGTGATTGAAGACAATGGTTCTGGAATACCGGAGAATAAGCGTGATGAGGTATTTCTACCGTTCTCTCGATTAGATTCAAGCAGAACGTCGACCACAGGTGGATTGGGGTTAGGCCTCGCGATTGCTCTATCGGCGGCTAAAAAGCTTTCTTGGGATATCAAAATCGACGACAGCAACTATGGTGGCGCCAAGTTCAGTATCGTGATTCCTAAGATCGCATAAGCTGCAGCTTCAAGAGCTCTTCAGGCTCGTCAAATAACAAAGCCACCGACTAATACCGTGGCTTTGTTATATTCCGATTTACAAGCGAGTGACTTCTTAGTTACTACTGCCTAGAGCCTAGAGCCTAGAGCCTAGAGCCTAGAGCTTAGAGCGATGAAGTCCATAAATAGCGTGGTCTACGATGCGGCCATTCAAATTCTCGTTACGAGTTATAATACCTTCTAACGTGAAATGTAAGCGCTCACAAACCTTGCGGCTGCTTTGGTTACCGGTTGCGGCTGATATCTCTACCTTTTCCATATCTAACTCATTGAAAGCAACATCAATCAGCTTCTGGACAACGCGCGTCACAATCCCCTTTCCTTGGTATGTCTCAGATAACCAATAACCTATGGTCACCTTTTGCTTATCATGATCAATGGTATTGAAACTGCAGTTACCGACGACCTTGTCTTGATACACGATTGCACAAGTCATGCTTTTACCTTCGGCATAATCGTGTAGCGAGCGTTGGATGAAGATCCTAAAGTCTTGCTCGGTTTTACAATGTGGCGGCCACACGAGCCATTGACTTAGGTACTCATTCTGGCTTTGTGAGATTTCCGCGTAGTGAGAAGCGAAGCTCTCTTCAACCAATGCGATGGAGAGTTCGTTGTCGATAACCGTTTTAAACATGTCTTTCCTTTTCTTAAGGCTGCTTATTTAAGCGAATCTTAGTCGGCAGGCTATAATGTCGCATGATTTTTAATATGCAACCATTTGTAGCACGGATTTTTCGTGAAACTTTGGTTCTATCACGAAACTCATTAAACCTTACAATAGTTGTGTATATAATCATTAGCTATGCATTAGTATTAGCGGCCTAAATATATAAAAAATATAAAAATGCTAGACTTAAATAATGAATCAACATTGCCAGGACGTGACCGTGGACTTAAGGAAGGCTCTATTCGGTATTGCTAAGGCGCTTGATAACGTCGGTTTCGAAAGTAAAAATCATGGACAGAGAGTGGGCTATATCGCGTATCGATGTGCTCTGAGTGTGGGGTGGGAAGAAGAGCAAGCGCAGCTCGCGTTTTCGTTAGGCTTGATTCACGACTGTGGTGTCTCGCAAATTGATGAACAGCTCAGTTTAACGTCTGGGTTTGTACCTGACTCAAGCTATCACCATTGTCAAAAGGGCTACCAAATCTTAAAAGAGTGCCCAGTTCTTTCTATATTTGCTAAGCCGGTTCTTTATCACCATACTCCGTGGTCTGAGCTAAGGGCTATTCATATCAGCGAGTTAGAAAGAGAACTAGCTGCCATCGTGATGCTTGCCGATAGAGTCGATTATCTATACGGCATAACCTCTTCTGATCGTTATGGAAACCTAACACCAGACGGCAAAGCGAGCATCATTGAACGTTTGACTGAACAAGCGGATGAGATGTTCGAAACCAACCTTGTGCAACACATGTGCGAGTTGGTTGATTTGGATGACTTCTGGTTTTCTATGGAGATTCCATACATCGAGAACATGAGGGATAACTTTGAACCTGTGCCATTTTTCTCCCAGCAAATGTCGCTGGATGAGACGGTGGCCTTTGCCGAGTTTATCGCCAATGTTGTTGATACCAAAAGTTCGTTTACCTTTAAGCACTCTTTAAAGGTTGGGCAGCTTTCAGAATACCTCGCCAAACAGCTGGGTTATTCCTACACCACTCAGCGCAAACTCTATCTGGCTGGGTTAGTCCATGATATCGGTAAACTGCAAACCCCTAATGACATTCTGCATAAGCCGGATTTACTCACTGAAGAAGAGTATTGCTGTATTAAACGCCATGCAACGGACACTCGATTCGCATTGCAGGAGTTGTTCAGTTCACCTCAGGTTTGTCAGTGGGCATCTAATCATCATGAAAGGTTAGATGGTTCGGGTTACCCAATGGGAAAAACGGCGGAAGAGTTGGATCAACCCAGTCGAATTGTTGCTGTGGTGGATGTGTTTCAAGCGCTAACTCAGTCTCGACCTTATCGTGGAGGCATGACGTTAGAAGAGACTCTCGCTATTTTGAGGGACCACGTTGATAACTTTAAGTTGGATCGAGAAGTGTTTGAGTGCCTTAATAAACACGCGCAATATTGCTTTGAATTATCGACAGACAAACGAATGTACGCGTTTTAACGCCACTGAATGCTTTCTAGGTGTGATGCCTTAACTCATATTCGATGAGAAATGACCAAGCACCAGAAACAGAAAAGCGATAGCCGAGGCTATCGCTTTTTTTAATGGGGGCTTATCAGGATTTTTAGATCGAGATTAGTATCGCTTTAAGATCTCGATGATCGCTTGCTCAGTTTCCGCTGCGATGATGGCATCAATGTCATTATCATTTTGGAACAACTCTGATAGCGCCATAATCGTATGGATGTGGCTATCTGAGTCCATCGCCGCCAGAGTAATCGAAAGGTAAACGTCACCGTTGTCTTCTGACTCTAAATCAACACCCTTTTTGAATACCGTTACTTGCAGTGATGCTTCGTTCACACCATCTTCAGGGCGAGCATGAGGCATCGCAATTTTTGGTGCCAGAACATAGTACGCGCCGATGTCCTTGTGCTTTTGCTTGATAGCTTGAACATAATCTGTTCATTTCATAACGTTCCGTTACAAACCCTTTTTATTGACTGATGACTCAATAAATTTAACCCGATGTGTGAGCGAATTTATATAAATAACAATTATGTAAAATATTGATTTTATGAATGTTTACTCATTAAGTCGATTTTTGTTAGAACAGCCTATTCAAAACAATAAGATAGGTAAATCTATGAAAAAACTCGTCAGTTTACTGCTCGCTGCAGTATCGTTAGGGCTTTCTGGTTGTGCAACGGTATTAACAGCAGAACAAAGTGCGCCTCAACTCAATGAAGTTCCACAGGAAAAAGCGTTGACCGTCGCTGTAATCGATAAGAGACCATACGTTCTCGATCATGATAAAGAGCCAAAATTTGAGGGAATTATTCGCAGTTCGTTAGGTATTCCTTATACCTACAACACGGCGACACAGCAGCCAATGTCTCAATTTTTGACTGACAGATTGGTCGCAGGCTTGAAAAAACAGCAAGTAGCTGTTGAGTCGGTTGAGACGACGCCTGAAGAGGATATCACCAAGGTTGCTGAGCAGATGAAAGCATTCGACAACAAATCGATGATGTTTGTCTTGAATGAGTGGAAGTATGACTTCCACGCATTTACGGATAACTCTTGGTACAACGTTAATGTGATTATCTATGATGAAGCTGGTAATAAGCTACTCAGCAAAAATTTCCAAGGCGAGAATGATGTACCTGATGGTGGTGCAATCATCAATGAGATGCAACTGATCTACAAACAGCGTTTTGAAGAGATATTCCGAGATGCTGAAGTGAAAAGTGCCCTGCTAAACTAGTTATTCCCACTTTGATCTCATATTTTGAAAAAGCCACACTCTGTGGCTTTTTATTTTAATGATGGTTTTTTTTGCATTATTTCTTGCTGGAAAAATTAATTATTGCGAGAAGTAGTTCGATTTGTACGCTTTATGACCGCGCGATCGTTTGCGTTAAAAAATGTGATGAAAGTCTCACTTAACTGTTTATACTTCTCTTCCGGTTTTAAGCCGGTGCTTAGCCAATACAAGCCGTCACATGGATATGTGAATGACCCCACGGACCGGACCAGCTACGTTCCACTGCTTGTATAAGGTGATTTTTTACATGAACAACTCGTTGTTACATTCGCTAACCCTGTTAGCTCCTTCATCGCGTAGCGTTTTGCTTGCGGTTCTTTGTCCTGTTCCTTTGATGTCATTTGCTTGGCTCATGTTCACTCTTTAAGGATTACTAGGACACATTATGAATATTCTATTTGGTTTTGTCGGTGTTCTTGCACTGATTGCTTGCGCGTACCTGTTATCTGAAAGTCGTTCTTCAATTAAATGGAAAACGGTCTCTCGTGCACTATTACTTCAAATCGGTTTTGCAGCCTTAGTATTGTATTTCCCTTGGGGACAACTGGCGTTAACAAGCCTAAGCAATGGCGTTTCGAGTTTGCTTGGTTTTGCAGACGTTGGTATCGCTTTCCTATTTGGTGATCTGGCTACTGAAGGCTTCATTTTCGCGGTTCGCGTACTTCCAATCATTATCTTCTTCAGTGCTTTGATCTCTGCGCTCTATTATTTAGGCGTTATGCAGAAAGTGATTCAAATCTTGGGCGGAGCGGTGCAAAAACTGCTGGGTACAAGTAAAGCTGAATCTCTGGTTGCTACAGGTAATATCTTCCTTTCTCAGGGTGAGTCTCCTCTTCTAATTCGTCCCTTTTTAAAGTCTATGACTCGTTCGGAACTGTTTGCTGTCATGGCAGGTGGTATGGCGTCGGTAGCGGGTAGTGTACTTGGTGGTTATGCTGGCCTGGGTGTTGAGCTTAAATACCTAATCGCTGCAAGCTTTATGGCGGCTCCGGGTAGCCTGTTAATGGCGAAGATCATCGTTCCTGAGCGCAGCACACCAAGTGATTACGACGATATCGAACTAGATAAAGCTGACCAAAGCAACGTGATTGATGCATTGGCAAGCGGTGCGATGAACGGTATGAAGGTTGCGGTAGCGGTTGGTACTATGTTGGTTGCATTCGTGAGTGTGATTGCGATGGTCAACACTGGCCTAGAAAGCCTAGGTGAAACGTTCGGTTTTGCGGGTATTACGCTACAAGCTATCTTTGGTTACCTGTTCTCGCCTCTTGCATGGCTGATCGGTATCCCAAGTGACGAAGTATTGATGGCGGGTTCTTACATCGGTCAGAAGATCGTTATGAACGAGTTTGTTGCTTTCATCGACTTCGTTGAGAACAAAGCTCTGTTATCTGAACACAGCCAAGTGATCGTGACTTTTGCTCTATGTGGCTTTGCTAACATTGGTTCTATCGCGATTCAGTTAGGTTCAATCGGTGTTATGGCACCAGAGCGCCGTGCTGAAGTTGCAAACTTAGGTTTGAAAGCTGTAGCTGCTGGTACGCTAGCAAACCTAATGAGTGCATGCTTAGCGGGTATTTTCATCCTGCTTTAAGCTATATTCAGTTAAAGCGGACACTTTACTTACGGAGTTAACGTAAGGAGGGTGTCCGCTTTTTTGTGCCTGTTAATCAGGCGAAATCAGGTTTTGGCCGTCGACTGTGATTTGTCTATCGTGAGTAAAAGCTCACTCGGAAGAGTAATAGAGCCAGTTCCTTTTATCCGATATACTTGAATATCATCAGGTTGCGATTAATAACATTCGGCTTCGATTAAGAACATTCGATTTCGATTGAGAATATTCGGTTCCGACTAAGCATATCCGCTTTCGATTAGGAACAATGGCAACCAAGCTAAATTAATCAAGGGTCTCTCCATGAACATTCGCGTTCTCATCGGTCTTATTGTTACCTTCATTGGCTTGTTTGCGATGGTTTACCTAATTGCTGGCGGCGCTCAGTTTCCTATTTACCAGTGGCCAAAAGAGGCTTATCTCGGTTTGGTGTTCAGCGTGGTGTGGGGGGCTGGTGTCGCAGCGTCTGTAGCGTATTTCTTCTCGGCATTGGTGTTTGTTACTGTCGCCGTGGTTTGCTATGCGATCGGTTATAAAATCGGTGGGCTCTTTTCAAGCAAGTCAGAAGCGTAAAGCTGAAGTTTAAACGTACGCTTTTTGTATTTTCTTTTGGGGTTAACGTTCGCCTTAACCCTCTCTTAACCCCCAGCTCGTTATCTTGTCTCCATTCTTACAGGAGACAAGAAGATGAAATTGAATCTTCCTTTAAAACATTCCCTTATTTCACTTGCTCTAATCGGATTGATGGGTTGCACGACAACCAGTCAGGCCGACTATGTTTCACTCGCTGAGCAAAGCACTAATCAGACACAACAAAGCTTACTCGCAGAGCTGATTCAACAGGCTTCTAGTGATCAAGCGTCGACTCAACAAGATCGAGACGCTGAAAACCTACAACTGACCGATTTAGTGAATGCACCGGAGCTCGATCTCTATATCGAGCGCGCTCTGCAGAACAGCCCAAGCCTCCAACAAAGCATTACAGCACTCAAAATAGCTTATGCGCAGCAAGGTGTAACTTCAGGTGATCGCTTACCAACCGTCGATGCGAGCTTTTCTGGTCAAGCTGACGAAGGCACTAACGGCTCAAGCACTACTGAAACCTACACCACTGATGTCACGGTTGGTTGGGAGCTCGATCTATGGCAGAAGCTTGCAGACACAAACAACGCCGCTTTGAAAGACATTGCGACGTCTCAGGCTAACCTTCAGGGCGCTCAAGATCTTTTGGTCGCGAGTGTGATGAGAGGTTGGCTTGATATCAGTTTGAAGCAACAGCTTGTTGATATTGAAACGCAGCGTTTGGTGATTCTAGAAAACAATGAAGAACTTGTTTTAGAACGTTATCGAGCAGGGCTAGGTAGCCTTGAAGATCTAGATAATGCAAAAACCAGCAGCGCATCGACTCAAGCAACCTTAGCTGATTACCGTGAGCAGCTTGCACAAAGTCGACGTGAGTTGGTTTTGTTAACAGGGCAATGGAGTGGTGAGTCTGATGAGCTATCCCTTGCTGAGCTCGGTTCATTCCCAACCATCATTAATCCGCTAGAAAACATGCCGACACAAGATCTAGCAGGTCGTCCCGATCTTCAAGCCGCTTTCTTTAATATCGA
Source organism: Vibrio sp. 10N.222.49.C12 (assembly GCF_041475025.1). Lineage (NCBI taxonomy): Bacteria > Pseudomonadati > Pseudomonadota > Gammaproteobacteria > Vibrionales > Vibrionaceae > Vibrio > Vibrio sp. 10N.222.49.C12. Next base: position 50,469 of record NZ_JBFRVF010000014.1, read on the forward strand.
AGCAGAAACATTGCGTGCTGACGCGGCGTACAAAGCGATGCTGCCATCTATCAGCTTATCTGCCAGCCTAACCGATATGGCGGATTCTCCGAGCGAAGCTCTGCTTACCGGGCCTTTGTGGAGTGCGCTTGGCCAAGTGTCAGCACCACTGTTTCAAGGTGGCAAGCTAAAAGCACAGGCAGAAATTGCTGCCCTAACCACAGAAACCAGCTACTGGGCTTACCAAGAAACACTGCTCAATGCGGTGAATGAAGTGGAAAACGCAATGGGGCAAGAGTCCTCATTAACGCTTCAACAGCAACACCTAACGAACGCCTTGGTAAGCGCACAACGCAGCTTCACTAGCTATGAAGAGAAATACCGTCAGGGCTTGGTCGACATTTTTGATCTACTTACTGTTCAGCAGCAAACCTATGACCTTGAAGCGCAGTTAACACAAACCATTTATAACCGTCTCGTAAACCGAATTGATTTAGGCCTAGCTCTGGGCTTGGGAGTATCTTCATGAAACTGAACACCATCACAATTGCAATCACCTTAGTTGCTGGTTCAAGCATTTTTGCTGCCCTTGCTTACAATGGTTCACAAGTGGCTCCTGCTCCTCAAAAGACGAATGAACTAACGGTTTCAGAACCTCAAGCTACGCCTATTCAAACCAAGTCTATTGATACGACGACCTTACCTGCTTCACAACAACAGCAAGTGTCTGTGGTACTTGCCACTCTCGGTGACTACCAAGCAGAAGTGGTGGGTTATGGCGAAGCGAAGTCGCGTTACGAATTGATGTTTTCAACGGAAGTTGGCGGTCGAGTAGAAACAATAAGTTCACAGTTTGAAACTGGGCAAGTGATAAGCCAAGGCGAAGTGATCGCCAATATCGATTCGACCAGTTACCAACAAGCGGTGACGCAAGCAAAGGCGAATGTTGCTCAAGCTCAACTGGATTTATTGGAAGAACAGAGGCAAGGCGAACAAGCTAAGTCTGAATGGCAACGTTCTGGTTTGTCTGGCGAGCCGGATTCACCTTTGGTGTTGCGTGAACCACAACTGGCACAAGTAACAGCAGCCTTGGAGAACGCCAAGCTAGAGTTGGTAAAGGCTGAGCAAGACCTCGAAAAAACAACCTTGGTTGCCCCTTTTGATTCGTTGGTCGTGAGCCGTGATGTTCAACCGGGAAGCTACGCACAAACGGGCGCTCAGATAGCCACGTTATACAGCGTTGATGAGGTTGAGGTCTCTGTTCCTTTGTCTGAAAGCCAATGGTTGAGCTTACCCAACAGCGATAACTCGCAATTGAAAGAGCAGTCGTGGCCAGTGACTCTGTCGAGTTCTGATGGTCAATACCAGTGGCAAGGTTATGTTGAGCGAGTAGAGCAGCATTTACAACAAGACACGCGTCAACGTTCATTGATCGTTAAAGTCGATAATCCTTTGGAGCAAGAGAAAGATCTTTATCCAGGCACATTCGTACAAGCAACGATTTCAGGCAAGCAACTAACTCAATTGTGGGAGCTTCCGGCTTCTGCACTTTCGCAACAAGGTGACCTGTGGTTTGTGGATGATAGCGGTCAACTTTCGAAATCAAACGCGAATGTTGAATTTGAAAAGGGTGGTTTGATTTATATCGACCCTACCAAACTGGGCGTGGAAATTGGTGACAGTGTACAAGTGGTTAAGCGTCCGTTAAGCAGCTTTAAAGCGGGCATGGTCGTTCTGGCTAAGGCGGAGGGTTAGTCATGTCTCATGAGTTGAAACCGAATAACCAAGCGGACAGTAACCAGAAGCCAACTAAACCACACACTGGCGCAATCGCATGGTTCGCGAATAACTCTGTAGCGGCGAATTTGTTGTTAGTGGGCGTGATCATCATCGGTCTTTTATCGCTTAACACGCTACGTAAAGAAGCATTTCCAAGCCTTGAACCCGATGTGGTAACTGTATCTGTGACCTATGACAGTGGTGACCCTATTCAGGCGGAAGAAGGCCTAGCGATTAAGATTGAAGATGCGTTAGAAACCGTACCAGGCATTAAGCGTATTACGTCAACGTCTGATGCGAATGGCAGCCATGTTTCGATCGAAAAAACCAGCACTTACGATCTTGATACCCTATTAGCCGACGTAAAAACCAAGGTAGATGCGATCAATAACCTGCCTTCTGGCGCTGATAATCCTGTGATTGATAAAGCTCGCATGCAAGATCATGCCTTATGGGTACAGCTTTATGGGGATGCAGACAGAGCAACGCTGCAGAGCTTAGCCGAGCAATTGAAATCAGATCTACTGAGCCAGTCATCCATTCGTGATTTGGAAATCAAAGCCAAAGCCGATCCTATGATCTCGGTTGAGGTTGATGAGAACAAGCTACAGGCTTACGGCTTAACTCTGACTGACGTTTCTGAAGCGATCAATGCGGAATCTTCTGCGGCTATCTCGACTAGCCTTCGCAATGGCGAAAAAACGGTTCGTTTGAAGGTTTCTGAACAGGCGTATGAGATCCAAGATTTCAATGCGATTCCGGTGATGACGACGACTGACGGTACGCAAATTACCTTGGGTGATATTGCCAATGTAGAAGACATGTTTGCCGACGACACTTTCATGCTGTCTCGCTATAACCAACAGAATGCGATGGCAATTCAGATCGTGATGGATGAATACGGAGACGTCGTCAGCATTGTTGAACAAGCAGAGAAAGTGGTAGAACGCTGGGAAAACAGCAACATGCTGCCGAGCGATGTCGAAATCGAAACTTGGTACGACAAAAGTACCATGATCAAAGACCGCTTAAGCCTATTGATGAAGAACGCGCTCACCGGTATTGCATTGGTGTTCATGGTGTTAGCGGTATTCTTAAACGTGCGTGTCGCTTTCTGGGTAGCAGCTGGCTTACCGTTTGTCTTTTTTGGCACCATGTTCTTCATGACAGATACCTTCATGGGGTTAACCATCAATGAAATGACCACCTTTGGTTTCATTATGGCGCTCGGGATAGTAGTCGATGATGCGGTGGTGGTTGGGGAAAGTATCTATTCCACGCGCAAAGAAGAAGGCGATTCGATAGGCAGTACTATACGAGGCACCATGAAGGTGGCATCACCGACTATATTTGGTGTGTTAACGACAGTTGTTGCCTTCTTAGCGTTAGCGAATGTTGACGGTAAAATGGGGCAAATTTACGCTCAATTCGGCACGGTCGTGATTATCTGTTTGTTGCTGTCTTTAGTTGAGTCTAAGTTCATTCTGCCATCGCACCTTGCTCATATTAATACTAAGCGTAGTGAGAAGAAGGGGCTGTGGGCTCGCGTTCAACATGCTGCCGATACTGGGCTAGGTTGGTTTAATAAGCGTATCTACTGCCCCGTAATTGAATGGGCGTTGAAACTGCGTTATGCGGTAGTGATGGTTTTCTTGTCATTGCTTATTTTAGTTGCTGGGTTACCAATGACGGGGGCGGTTCGTGTAGCGTTCTTCCCTGATATGCCGGGCGATACGGTAACTGCCGATATGTCGATGCAAAACGATGCGAGCTTTGGTCAAACACAACAAAACTTGTTGGTGCTTGAAGCGGCGGCAACCCAAACGGATGAAACTCTGAGAGCGCAATACGGTGCTCAAGATGAAGCATCTGAACTGCTGAGTCTTCAAGTTATCGCGGATGCTGATGACTCTGGTCAAGTTAAAATTGAATTGGACAGCGACAGTGTCTACACATCGAATGAGTTTGCTGATGCTTGGCAAGAGGCTGTTGGCCAGATGGAAGGGGTTAAGAAGCTCAAAGTCTTGTCTAAAATGGAGATGGTCGACAACTTCAAAGTAGAATTGAAAGCGTGGAACGAAGAATCAGTGACTGCGGCGGGTAATGAGTTCTTAACCAAGCTGCAAGCGATTGAAGGTGTGAGTGGTATTGACCATAACTTGGATCTTGGTGAGCCTCAGTATCGTTTTGAATTAACACAGCAAGGCCGTGCGTTAGGCTTTGATACTGCAAGTCTTTCACAGCAAGTATTGCAAGCGTTTGGTGGTGATATTGTTCAGCAGTTCCAACGTGGTAAGGATGAGGTAAAAGTCCGTGTGCGCTACCCAGAATCGGATCGCCAAACCATTGCGGATATCAAGCAATCGAGCGTGAGAACCAACGACGGTACCGTGGTGCCTTTGAGCACCGTTGCTGAAGTATATTCTGATTACCAAGTATCAGAGATCACACGTATTGATAGCCAACGAGCGGTGTACATCAGTGCAGTATTAGATAAAGACGTGGTTGCACCTGCTGAGCTTGTTCATCAGTTGCAAGACACATTAGTACCCGATTTAGAAGCGCAATACCCGGGATTAACGGTCGACTTTGCTGGCGAAACGGAAGAACAAGAAGAGACGGCTAGTTCAATGATGAGTATGTTCATACTTGCCATGATAGCGATTTATACGCTGCTTGCTATCCCGCTGAAGTCTTACATTCAACCTGTGATCATCATGACAGCGATTCCATTTGGCATTGTTGGGGCAATCTTAGGGCACTGGTGGAATGACTTAACAATCAGTATCCTATCGTTAAACGGTACCCTTGCGTTGAGCGGTGTGGTGGTGAACGACAGCTTGTTGTTGGTTTCTCGTTTTAACGAGCTAATCAAAGAGAAAGGTAAGTCGGTTCACGATGCGATTGTTGAAGCGTGTTCTGGTCGACTAAGAGCCGTGTTACTCACATCGGTCACCACGTTCGCAGGTTTGATGCCACTATTAAGTGAAACGTCTCTGCAGGCTCAGTTCCTGATCCCTGCGGCAGCGGCGCTAGGCTACGGTATTTTGTTTGCGACGTTTATTACACTGATTCTAACGCCAGCATTGTTAATGATTCAGTGTGAGATTAAGTCTCTGATTCTTAAAATCACAAATCGCGTCAAAGGCATTGAACAAACAGCTTAACAATGGCTAAGCTAATGATATCTAGGCTGATGATTGCCGAGCGAGGCTCAGCAACTTCGGTCTAGGTTCATTACCGAACAAGATATTAAAGATCACTATAAAGCTACACTACAACTAACAATAGAGGTCGTCACGATGGCAGAATCCGTCACTAATAAATTCACAGATAAGCTTCAATTGCTTTTGGTTGAAGACGACCTCGATTTAGCCACTGCGGTTATTGATTACCTCGATTTAGAAGATATCCAGTGCGATCATGCAGCGAATGGTTTAGCTGGACTCAACCTCATCGAAACCAACCGCTATGACGCGGTAATTCTCGATCTCAATTTGCCTAAAATGAACGGCTTGCAGGTATGTGAGAATCTCAGAGCGCAGGGCATTGATACACCCGTTTTGATGCTCACTGCACGTGATACGCTTGATGATAAGCTGACAGGCTTTTCAAAAGGGGCCGATGATTACCTGGTGAAACCTTTTGCAATGGAAGAGTTGATTGTTCGAGTGCAAGTGTTGGCGAAGCGACGCAGTGGTCAGGTTCGCCGCTTGTCGGTAAGCGATTTGGAAATCGATCTCAAACAGCATCAAGCCTATCGCGATAATTCCCCTTTAAAGCTTTCGCCTACCGCACTCAAAATACTGGAAATCTTGATGCGTTCTAGCCCTAATCCTGTTTCTCGTGAGACCATTATGCAGGGCGTGTGGGGCGACGATCAACCAGACAGTAATAGCTTAAAAGTGCATATCTTCAATCTGCGTAAACAAGTCGATGCTGAACAAGACAATAAGCTGCTGCATACCATTGCGGGTAAAGGTTTTGCGATTAAGGAGTTACGACAAGAATGAAGATCCGACCAAGTCTAAGGATCTACGTTTTATTGGCGATTCTGGTTACAGGTGTGACGACGATTCTGGTTCTTTCTGCCTTGAGCGTAAATTACTTTGTCTCTGGGATGGATATCGCTATGCGTGGCTCTATGATTGCCCAAGCGCAACAAGATGCGGTAAAGCCGGGTAAGCCTATGACCAATCAAGAATTTACGGTGGCGACCCAATGGACCGACTTGCCACAAAGTATTCAGAACAACCTTAACCAGAACGAACTGCAATTCAACCGCATGACCAAAATAATCATTGGCAAATCTATATTCTCACCTCCCGAGAAAGGCTATTTCGCCATGAAGGTGATGAAAGGTAATGAGGTTCGTTATGTTTCTGCGGTGTTTGCTCAAAAACATGACCCTTTCATTAATGATGAAGGGCTTCCGCACTTTATCACGATTCTTTTGACCGCACTGGGTGCGATCGTACTGTTTTTCGTTATCTTGGTTTTGGTGTTACGTAAGGTGGCATCGCCTGTTGAGCAGCTAAAGAACTGGGCCAAATCGCTAGATAAAGATAACCTCAGTGAACCGACACCTGATTTTCACTTCAGTGAACTGAACACCTTGGCTAACATCATTCGTGATAGTTTGAGTTCGGTTCAAAACAGCTTAGAACGAGAGCAGAAATTTTTGGGTTACGCGAGCCACGAATTACGTACTCCTATTGCGGTCACAAGAACAAATAGTGAATTGCTAGAGAAGTTGATTCAAAAGGGAAAGAGCCCAGAAAAGCAGCTTGAAGTCATTGATCGAATCAAGCGCGCGGGTTTCACCATGACAGATCTGACAGAAACCTTGTTGTGGCTTACCCGACAACAAGACAAAGATCTGCCTCTAGAAAACATACATCTCGGTGAACTGCTGCAACAAATAAACCACGATTTAAGCTATCTATTGAATGGCAAAGCCGTGGCTGTGAATCTTGAACGCGACGACACACAATGTCAGTTGCCAGTCGGACTCACTCGCATAGTGCTGACCAATTTGATTCGCAATGCTTTCCAACACACAGGAAGCGGTACCGTGGGCATCGTTCAGGTAGGCTCGAAAGTCACCATTGTTAATCACAACACTGACGGCACGATAGAAGACAATCATTTGGGCTTTGGTCTAGGGTTAGAGCTCACCGAAAAGCTGCTCGCGCAATATCAATGGCAATACCATAACCAAGAGCTGGCTGGTGGTCGTGAAGTGTGGGTGGATTTCTCGTAATGCACTGGCTCGATCGTTGGAAGGTGTATCGCTATCATCGAAAGCAGACAAACCGCTCGAATGGCGACAAGGCTAAAGCTTTAGGTTGGACTAGCGAAGAGAGCCAGTTGTGTCGCTTTGAAGTGATCGCTCGTGCAGCGGACTTCGAAAAGAAGAGTGTTTTAGATTTGGGTTGCGGCTATGGCGAGCTGTTTGAGCTGCTCGACAGCATCTATCGCATTCAATCTTATACCGGCGTTGACCAACACGCAGGCTTTCTTAAGAAGGCAAAGCAAAACTATACAGAAGATCGTTGTCGGTTTTTGTCGGGTGATATGAGCAAAATGAAACTTGAGGCGCACGACATTGTCATCGCGAGTGGTTCACTGAACTATGTCTCTCGTGATTCTGATTATCTGACAAACATGATTACTCGCATGTATGAATTGGCGAATCAGACGGTGATTTTTAATCTTCTCAATTCAAGCCAACATCCTTCACGTAATACCTTGATGAGTTATCACCCTCAAGGTGTCTATCGTTTCTGTAAAACGCTCTGCGATGATGTCTCTTTAACGGAGGGCTACGCAGAAGGGGATTTTACGATAGTGATGAACAAAGCCGTGTCAGGAGCTTGATGTCGTCTTTGTTTTTATCTTTACGCAGGTTTTGATATTAACAACTTTTGATACGAGTACTGACGTAGTAAACAGCAAAAAGCCGCAGCCTTGAAAGGTATGAGGCTTTTTGGGTTCTATGATGAACCTAGGCTAGGTATGTTGCTAGTTCTTCGGTGGTTGGTTTTTAATGAGTCCGTAAGGGATGTTAGTAAACACCTTAGGGTTGCCTTCATAAGTCGGCGCTTCATTCACTTGCTGCCAATCGAGTAGCATGATTGCTAATACGTTGCGGTGTTCACCGTACTCAAGGTCAAAATCGCCAGTAATTGAAGGGATCATGCCTTGTTTCTCATCGATTGAAGCTTGAATCGCGAGTCGAGTTTTCTCTAGAACTGGGTCATCTTCTAAACCTGCCAATAAGAAGGTTAATCCAACCTCAGCAATCACATCTTCTTTCGCACGCAGCAGAATCGTATCGATGTTTTCTCTAAAGTAATCGTAGATCCATTGATGGTCTTGTTCGCTTACTTGATGTTGGTAATATTCTGAGTCGCCGAAGATGACGTGTGTCATACCATAGATCTTATTGCCGAATTGCTGGCTTGAGAGTTTTTTGTCTTTATCGTCTGGATACGCTTTTTTGAAGGTATCGACAAACTCATCAACGACATCCTGCTCACCCAGTTGGCGCAACCAGTAAACCTGATTCGCTAATTGAGCGGCCCACGCTTTCACCATGTCTTCATTGGTCACGTATCGTGAGAAGTCATAGCGACGAATGATTTCGCGTAGCTTGGCATCGTTCTTGTGTTCTAAACCGTATTCGTTAGCACGAGCCATAGAGCCTAGAAGGTCAACACCAAGGTAAAGGTATTCAGGCATGTGCTTGGTGATGTTGTAGCGTCGAATACTGCGCTCATCGTTATCACCAATATAAGATGCAACTCGCTTCTCTGAGTAGAGTACGATTTGTTCCATGGTTTGAACGTCATTCGACAGGGTGCTGAGCTTGCTTGCCACTCGAGCCATGTCGCTCCACACCGCCGCTGAATACTTATCGTCTAATGTTTGACGATACATGCGCAGCCCGTAGTGACCTTCTTTGAATGCAGGCAGGGTGTAAAGCTGGCTTTCGTAGGTGGTGCGAATTAGGTCTGCAGATTGCTTGAAAGATTGTTCTTGAGAATTGAGCGAATCTGCTTGGGATTGAACGTTCACTGCGGTTGGCGCTTGAACGTTTTCTTGTGCGTGAACGGCAACCGAGGCTGATAGCAATGTACACAGTGTGATAGTTTTTAACTTCATGTCGTGAGGTACCAAGCTGATTATTAGTCTATGTAAAATAACATTGATGAATCCTTCAATGTAAGCGTTGAGTCAATACAATGTAAGCTTTATAAGGTTCACTAACCCTTTTTGATTAAACCATTCGTTTAGTAAAGAAGTTTGAAGTGATGGATCACTCAATATTTGATAGATAGTCGACGTCAGTATGGATTTTTAATGACTTAGCGGCATACTGGGGCAATAAGCCAGAAATGAGCCGTTATAAGGCAGTATATAGAACAATAGTGTTAGAGGTTCGTAAATGCCAAGTGGTTCTAGCAAGCAGTGGTCTGCCAGAGTAGTATCTTTTCTTTTTTTCCTTGCGATAGTAAGCGCAATTGAGTTCTTTCATGCCAAGCAATTAACTTTTCTTAAAAACGAATCGTATTCAGAGGCAAAAAAGCAACTATCCATTATTCGTTCTCGGATTGAAGCCGCGATCGTGTCAGATATGTATATCCTCAATAATTTCTCGACCTTAGTGACCATCAACCCCAATGGTGAGGTGAAAAATTGGGATAAGATTGCTGAGAATATCATTCAAGATGGCTTCCATATTCGACTTATCGGACTCGCCAAAGACGACATTCTAAACTTTGTTTACCCGATGGAAGGTAATGAGCAGATTCTCGGTATTAATTATCGTGATCACCCAAATCAATGGGAGTCTGTTGAGATAGCCCGTAATCTTGGCAACACCTTTATTGCCGGTCCTTTTGAGCTGTTTCAAGGTGGACAAGCCCTCATTGCACGCACTCCGATCTTCCGAGACCCGCCTTTCAATCAAGATTACTGGGGTGTCTCCAGTGCTGTTATCGGTTTAGATGAGCTGTTTGAAGATGTTGGAATCGGCAAGATAGAGAACAAGTATGAATTAGCAATTCGTGGTGCAAACAGTTCAGGGAAAGATGGCGCTGTCTTTTATGGCACTCAGGATGTGTTCGATAATGCGTTTGCCACTGAACAGGTGAGTTTTCCATACGGGGGTTGGTACCTTGCTCTCTCCGGTAACGAACATGTATTGATGGATGAGCCTTGGTATCGCATCCAAGCGGTAAGGCTGGTGGGCTACTCCATAATATTAGTGCTGGCGTTTGCTTTCTTTACTATTTATCGCCTTTACCGCATTGCAGATAGCCGCTCTATGCATGATGAGTTAACGATGTTGCCGAATCGTCGATACTTCATGTATAGCCTCAAGCAGGCCTTCAAAACCACTCAAAAACAGAGAGCGAGAACCTTTGCTGTTGTAAATATCGACCTCGATGGGTTTAAAGCAATCAACGACACTTATGGTCACGCGGCAGGCGATCAGGTATTGATCGAGTGTGCTAACCGCATAAGAAGTGAGCTGCGTGTTTCAGATATCGTTGCAAGGATAGGCGGTGATGAGTTCTTGGTCTTGTTGCCACGCATCATCGATGATCAACACGTATCTTCAATCGTGACTAAACTACGAAAGGCGATATGCTCGGCGCCAGTTGTGTACGAAGCGCACTCTATTTATCTCAGAATCAGTGTGGGTTGGGTTATTCACAATAGTAACTACAATGATGTCGATGCGCTCTTGAAAGCCGCTGATGAAAAAATGTACGAACAGAAGCGACAAGTTATCTAGGTTGAATTTTAGCTGCGATTAGAATTTAGTTGCTGAATGGGGGGAAAAGCCTCAGAATACCGCGCTTTGCTCCGTATCAATGTATTTGATGAGCAAAAGCTGAAGCAACGCACTTTTTAACGTGTTGCTCATACTAAATGTTATTCAACTGAGAAAATAATCTATGAGTTTTACCTCCCTTGGCCTTTCTGAACCGATCCTTAAAGCTATTGAAGCACAAGGTTACGATAAGCCATCACCAATACAAGAGAAAGCCGTGCCAGCTGTCCTAACGGGCAAAGATGTTATGGCCGCTGCTCAAACAGGTACAGGTAAAACTGCAGGCTTCACGCTACCTATTCTTGAAATGTTATCGAAAGGTACTCGCGTACGTCAGAACCAAGTTCGTGCGCTCGTGCTAACGCCAACTCGTGAGCTTGCTGCGCAAGTGAATGGCAGCGTAGTGAAGTACGGTATTAACTTACCGCTGACTTCGACGGTAGTGTTTGGTGGTGTGAAGATTAACCCTCAGATGCAAAAACTGCGTAAAGGTAGTGACGTGTTGGTGGCAACACCTGGTCGTCTACTTGACCTATACAACCAAAATGCAGTGCGTTTTGACCAACTAGAAATCCTAGTGCTAGATGAAGCGGACCGCATGCTAGACATGGGTTTCATCCGCGATATTCGTAAGATCTTAGCTTTCTTACCTAAGAAGCGTCAGAATCTACTGTTCTCAGCGACGTTCTCTGATGATATCCGCAGCTTAGCGAAAGGCTTGGTGAACAATCCTGTTGAGATTTCAGTAAGCCCTGCAAACTCGACGGCAAAAACGGTTGAGCAAAGCATCTACCCAGTAGACAAAAAGAAAAAGAGCGCAATGCTAGCGAAGCTAATCAAAGATAACGATTGGCAACAAGTGTTGGTGTTCAGCAAGACGAAACACGGTGCGAACAAGCTTGCTCGCTTCCTTGAAGAGCAAGACATCACTGCTGCACCTATCCATGGTAACAAGAGCCAAGGTGCACGTACTAAAGCCTTAGAGAACTTCAAAACAGGTAAGGTACGAGTACTTGTTGCAACTGATATCGCCGCTCGTGGTATCGATATCCCGCAACTGCCTCAAGTAGTTAACTTCGATCTTCCTCATGTATCAGAAGACTATGTACACCGTATCGGTCGTACTGGCCGTGCAGGTGAAGTAGGTAAAGCGATTTCATTGGTTTGTGCTGATGAAGTGGGTGAGCTGTTCGGTATTGAACGCCTGATTCAACAAGTGCTAGAGCGTCGTGAACTGGAAGGTTTCTCTCCAGTAAATAAGTTACCTGAGTCTCGCTTGGATTCACGTCCAATCAAGCCTAAGAAACCGAAGAAAGCAAAACAGCCACGTGAACATGCTGATGGTCAACGCTCTGGTGATAACGCTCGCGGGCACAAGCCAGCAGGTAAGAACAAGCGTCATGTAGCTGGTAATGGTTCGGCTCCAAAGCGTAAGCCGACATCTGGTAAGAAACCTGCTGAAAACAACTCAGCTGCGACAACTGAAGATAAATCAGTAAGAAACAACGGCAGCAACTTTAAACGCGGTAGTGCGGGCAATAAACCTGCTGCAAATAACGCAGGTGCTCAGAACACTCTGAGCAAACCAAGCGGTGCGGGTAAATCTAACGGTACTGGTAAGCCAAACAACGCGGGTAAACCTGCAGGCAAACCTAAGAAGTCTGGTTACGGCGGTAGCTACGGCCCAAGCAAGTCGTCAAATAAGCCGACAAGCAACAAACCTTCGACAAACAAACCGTCTCGAAGCCGTTCTAAGCCAGCTCCTCAGAAGTAATCTTTTCTGAGATATTGAAAGAGCAACGAACATGAGTCGCTTTATAAAAAGGCGTCTCGTGGGTTAAGTTCTTTCTGTCATAGAAATCGAATAAGCGCGAATATTGAATCTCAATGTTCGCGTTTTTTTATGGGCGTTGTTTATGTTGAGTAACCGTATAGCTTGAGTAAGCTAGGGGAGGTTTATTGCTGTTTAAAGTGATTGAATCTAAGGGAAATATGACATTTTTGGGAAGGGTAATGAATCTTTAATTATTCATTAATAATAACATAATCACTAGCGTTTTTGTTGAATTTTGCAATTTGCAATTCCAGTTTGCAAAACAAACAAGGATATCCGGCCGATACGTGTCCAGATGCGTAGTAAATACGTGTTTTAAAAGTTGGCACGCATGCTGCATTAGTAATGGTGACCCTTCTTAAGCCGAGGGTCACCTAGCCAACTGACGTTGTTAGTGAACCTTTTTTGTTCACACAAAATATATGACCAATCACCCTTATTGTGATTGGTTTTTTTTTGCCTGAAATTTAGGTTCTATTTTTTGTTATTACTTTTTTACTCACCACACTTAGAGTAACAGCTTGGTTGGCGTGGGCATTCTCCACCTCTGGAGCAGATAAGCCTCGCCTCTGTCTCAATCCCACGTTCAATCCAATTTATATTTAGAATCTTGGCTATTGTCGTGAGATCTTTTTTGATGTTACGCGGAATTGCCACAGAGCCACCATTGTTAACGCATGACGCTTTAAGCTGCTCTGCTATGTCTCTTGAATTACCGCCTTGAGCATCAATCGCAGGGTTGAGATCTATACCAGCACACAACACACGATTGTTACCCGCAGGATCCGTCATATTGATGGATTCACAGCAGTAGATTCTTGGCTCATCACCCACGTTCAAAATGGAGATTTGAGCCGAGCTTCCCGCTCGAGGTTCTGATAATCGACGGAACACAGCCCAATGTTGACATGGGTCAGCGACCGTTCTCATATTTCCCCAAGGTAGCGGAATCCCGTTCCCGCGATATACCGCCTTGAGTTTCCCCGGCCCATAAGCATCAAAGTAGTGCCAGTGAGGGTAGGGCGATACTACAGTCATTCGACGCATCGCAACAGAGGGGGAAACCCCTGCTCTTTTGTGAACGTCGATTTCGTAACCAGTGCGGTCAAGTAGCTGCCTAAACGGGACTTTCGGGCACAGAAGTGCGCCAGCAAAGAAGCTGGATTCAAAGTCTCGCCATGCTTGAAGAATATCTTGGGAGTTGAGCTGTGAAGAGCCTGATACCTGGTTGTCGTCCCACGTGTTGTTGTTACCGACCGACAACACACTCTTTAGGCCTTCTTTGCTGTGCAGAATGCAATGACCGATATAAACCGAAAGGTCGTATTTCAGACGAGTTGGATACTCTTTAAGAATCTCGTTTAAGAAGATAGTACCGGGAGGCTCAAAGAAGGAGGTCACTAACTGCTTAGCGTTAATTCCGAGCTCATCGACGACGTCTTGCGGCGTGCGCGTCACCCAGCGGATGTTGATTCCTAGGCTTCTAGCGATGTCTATCAGGTCTTCTACGCTGAGGTTAAGACGTTTTAAGCCTACTTCTTCCGCAGCGCGCTCAAGGTCAGGGAAGTGGTTCTGGTTGCTCTCTTGGTGTGCTCGAATCAAGAGGTGCGCAAACTGGCGGCCTGAAATGCCCGTTTGTGACAGCATCTCAGGAATCGCAATTTGCAGGATGTCGTTTGAGAATAGGAAGCTCGGCTCGAGCGCCATGCCACTTATCCCACCACGATTCCCCTTATCAGGAGCAATGGCTTGTTGTTCAGATTCGTCGTCGAGGAACCACATCGGATTCTTCTGAAAGACCTGTGCAATCACTTCCAGCATATCGATGCTCGGAACCCGCTTTCCACGTTCAATCATTGAAAGGTAAGAAACGGAAGGAGCACATTCTGGGTCGATTCTAATACAACGCGCAGACAGGTCTTCCATCGTTAAATGGTTACGTTTTCTTAGGTTACGTATTTTCGTACCTAGGAAATGTGACTGACGAACTAAACTTTTTGACAAGGCCATATTTGTAAAATTCACATTGTAAAATTTTTGTTGTGAAATTGTATGTAAAAAAGCGCTAATCTACAAACTAAGCAATTCACAAAATGACAAATAAATTAAACGTTAGTTTGGAATAATTGCTCTAGGACACATTTTTGCTGTAGAAATCGGTGGTTATCACCGGACTGGTCAAGAGGGAAAGACTATGAATATGCTTACATTCGATAAAACAGAAATCCAAAAACAATCAAAGCCATTTATCGCTGAAGCTGTCTTTGCCGTGGAGACAATCAATGCTAATCAGCAAACTGAAAAGCAAGTGAAAGCAAAGCAGCTGCTTGATCGACTATTCCCACTAGAGAATGGCTCACATCAAGACGTAACCAGCTACGTAGTCGATTACCGCCATATTATGGCTTACTTTAAAGACGGTCAGCACAGCGGTCTGAAGCACCCTAAGCAGTTTGTAGCGTACATGGGTGAGAAGAACGACCCAGACTCTATCTTGTTTCGAGATGGCAGTGGCAGCCACCTAGAGGTGATGTTTGGTTGCCACAAAGGGACAGGTTGTATTGAGCTAGTAGAAATTGATGATATTCAGTTGGAATCATGCACCACGTTTGGCCAATCACCAATGGAAGCAACAACCACAATGCGTGAAGAGACCATTGCAGCGATGCGCCACTGGATCAGTTTGATTCAAGGTGACGCAAAGGGTAAACCAAAGGCATGCAGTGAAGATAAAGAGTTCAGAGCAAAGAGTGGTGAAGACTACTGCTTGAATTATTGCTTCCAGATCTAACGGTGAATCCTAGTTAGCTAAAGTAATTTATACAACTAAAGAAAAAGCCCCGAAGATAATGTCTTTGGGGCTTTCTAGTCTCAATACGAGCCGACTAATATGTCGATAAGAGCATTGTTGGTGTGTTTTACAAAGGCATGACTCGGTTACGGCCAAGTGATTTCGCTTCATAAAGTAGCTTATCAGCACGTTCAATCAGCGATTGAGCTGATTCGCCGGGTTCAAGTTCAGCGACACCAAACGATGCAGTGATACTGCCGACTTGTTGACCACTGCGGCGATCTTTAATCGACAGCTTTTCTAGAGAGCGACGATTGGTATCAGCGAGTTGACGAGCAATACGCAAAGACTTGTTAGGCACAATCAGCGCGAACTCTTCACCACCAAATCGATAGGCAGAAATACCTTCACGGCAACTTAACTTCAGCTTGCGAGCGATCGCTTTAAGCACCATATCGCCAAACAAGTGGCCATAGGTGTCGTTGAAATTTTTAAAGTGGTCGATATCGAGAAGAATCAGACACAAAGATTGTTGTGCTTCACACAGGGTTTCTATGTCACGGTCGAAAGAGCGACGGTTATAGAGTGTGGTTGTACTATCGAAAAGCGCATCTTTCTGAACTTCTACTAACTGGGTTTTTAGCTTGGTGATCTCTGAGGTTGCAGAGTTTAGCTGAGAGTTTAAAAACTGAGTAGAGTGACGAATATGACGGGATTCAGACACCAGCTGTCGAACTAAGGACATGACTTCATCAATAGATAGGCTTTCATTATCAACACGAGCCAAGTCCTCGAAGCTTTTATCGATCATGTCAGAAAAAGCGGAGGTGTCGGTCAGGGTGTCATTCATTGAATTGGAAACTTCAGAAACTAACAGTTCCAAATTAGCGCGAAGGTCATTGATATTGGTTTCGGATTTGCTGGCAACATAATTGTTGTATAGCTGCTCACCAACGGCAGGAGGACAAATACCGTAGTGTTCTAAAACACCATCCATGTCTTGAGTCAGCTGGGGAATAGCGTTATCGACATAGGTGTACCAAAGTGCGTAATTTGCAGGTGTCGTTGACACCCTGTTCTTCATCATAAGAGGCACCGCTTTTTTTAGATTTGCGGTGGATTTCTGAAATTCGTCTTTGTTCATTATTTTTACTGCAGATACCAAAACAACTAAGCCACTTGCGAACAAGGTTAGCGGATTTCGAAGGTCTTTGCTTTAAAAATTATATGATTAGTGGATGAGGGTTGGATAAATAACTCATTTTTATTATGAATATCGATTGCGTATTCATAAGTGTAATCTAATGGATTGTTCTTTAACCATATTTGGGCTTATCAAACTTTCGGCGTAGCGTGAGTTAGTATCAAAAGATTGCTGAGAATTAAGTGTTGTCTAGGGAAGTGCATACAAAAAGTGACGTAAATTGATCGTTGAGCTTTAACTGAGAAAGTCTAGGTTGAGGACGCTTGGCTGGTGATTTGCATTTGTTCAGAGTTTACGGGGGAAAGCCTGTATCGAGAGGGGAAATGTTTATAAGCAGGCATAAAAAAGCGCCGATAAAAATCAGCGCTTTAAAATTCTTTTTAGCTATAAGAGCTAATTATTGAGCAACAACGTTTGCTGCTTGTAGGCCTTTTTGACCGTTTTCAACTTCGAAAGAAACCTTTTGGCCTTCTTTCAGAGTTTTGAAGCCTTCAGAAACGATTGCACGGAAGTGTACGAATACGTCAGCGCCGCCGTTGTCTTGAGAAATGAAACCGAAACCTTTCTCTTCGTTAAACCATTTTACAGTGCCAGTATTTGTGTTAGACATAATTTGTCCCTTATTCATAAATTTTCTAAGTTGTTGATTGCATTTAATGCAATGCGCTGATAATTGAATTATTTAATATTGCTAAGAAATAAGGAAAAACTACTTACAAAAACGGGTAACGATTTTACATGTCAATTTTTTACTATTCATCTAACTTAAATAACTCCGGCTAACAGAGCGAGAGCATGTTAACACAGTCTTTTGAGATGTACACGCATTGCTTAAGAAATTTGTGCTTTTTTTGTCATACCGTGCGAATGTACAAGATTTACACTGATTTAGTGATAGTTTTGTCGCTTCGTCCAACACAACAAAAGGAAGCATCTCAGCTTCCTTTTGATCATTAGTATAGACGATATTAACGCTTAAAGTTGATATCTTCAGTTTGATCTAAATTTATTTTTGTTTTCGCTGGTTGAGTCTCTGCAATCACCTTACCGTGGCGTATTGAGTACTGCACTGGTACTTGGCGGCGTACTGCATCAAAGCCATTGTCAGCAGGAAGAATCAGCAAGCTACCTGGCTTACCTTCTTCGATACCGAAGTTGTCTTGAATGTTCAATGTGCGAGCAGAGTTCTTGCTGATCAAATCAAGTGAGTTGTTGATTTGGTCGTAGCCCATAACCTGTGTTACATGCAGTCCCATGTGCAGAACTTGAAGCATGTTCGCTGTGCCCAGTGGGTACCATGGGTCAAACACATCATCGTGGCCAAAACAAACGTTGATGTCTGCTGCTAGCATCTCTTTAACGCGCGTTACACCGCGGCGTTTCGGGTAATCGTCGAAACGGCCCTGTAAGTGAATGTTCACTAGCGGGTTTGCCACGAAGTTGATACCTGACATCTTCAATAGACGGAACAGGCGAGATGTGTAAGCACTGTTGTACGAACCCATTGCAGTGGTGTGGCTAGCAGTTACTTTCTCGCCCATTTCAAACTTATGAGCAAGGGCTGCTAATGTTTCCACAAAGCGAGACTGTTCGTCGTCGATTTCATCACAGTGAACGTCGATCAGACAGTCGTACTTGCGTGCAAGCTCGAACACATAATGCAAAGATTCAACCCCGTATTCACGAGTGAATTCGAAGTGAGGGATAGCACCGATAACGTCAGCGCCGATCTTCACGGCTTCTTCAAGCAACTCTTTGCCGTTAGGGTATGAAAGAATACCTTCTTGAGGGAATGCAACGATCTGGATTTCGACCCACTCTTTCATCTCTTCACGAACTTCAACCATCGCTCTTAACGCAACGAGTGTTGGGTCAGACACATCAACGTGTGTACGAACGTGTTGAACACCGTTAGCTATCTGCCATTTCAGTGTTTGCTTGGCACGAGACTTTACGTCTTCGATTGATAGCAGTTCTTTGCGCTCAGCCCAACGCTCAATACCTTCAAACAAAGTGCCAGAGATGTTCCAGTTAGGCTCACCAGCAGTTTGAGTAGTATCTAGGTGGATGTGCGGTTCACAGAAAGGAGTAACTGCAATGCCACCTTCAGCATCAAGGATGTCGCCTTGATGATTGATTTGCGCGCCATTATCGAGAATGCGAGAAAATTGACCATTTTCAATCAGAATCTGTTTCAAGCCTTCTTGGTCTTGAAGTTTCGCGTTCTTGATTAATAAGGTTGTCATAGTGTGTCCTTAAGCGGCCTGAGATTTCAGAGCTTTGTTGTTCAATAGAGGATTAAGCACGAGGTAACTGATTGCACCACCTAACACTGCGTTCAAAGGAACAACGCCAGGTAGGAAGTGACCAGCGGCTACACCTGTTGCTACCGCGATAATGCCAGCCCAGTTAACGGTTTGGAACTCTGCATTTGCAAAATCTTTGTAACGTTTACGGTTCGCGAAGAAGTCGGCGATGATTACGCCACCAATTGGTGGAATCGCCAGCGAAAGGAAGGTTAACCAACCAACGAAGTTGTTGTATAACCAAAGTGCGAAAATCGTACCGATAATGCCGTTAATGATTGACATTGTAGTACTTGAGCGACCAGTGATGTTAGATAAACCCAAACCGGATGCATAAAGTGCATTTTCATTGGTTGTCCAGATATTCAAGCCAAGCACGATGATGGCTGGAAGCAGCAGACCTTGCGCGACCATCACATCTGAAATATCAGCCTGACCGGTTGCTGCTGCTCCTGCTGCGCCGAAGATAAACATCAGCGAGTTACCGATGAAGAACGCAACCATAGTAATTAATACTGCGCTTGCTGGCTTTTTACCAAAGCGAACGAAATCGGCCGTTAACGTACCCGCACTTACGAACGAACCTACAACCATTGCAAGAGCCATTGAAAAGTCCATTGGCGTCTCTGGTTTAATAAGTTGCAATTGCTCTAGTCCACCAACACTGTCTACCGCAGTCAGTACTGAGTAACCACCCAGAATCGCAATCGCAGGCACTGCAATCGCTGAAAGCACCATTAGCGCTTGAATGCCGAAGTACACTGTACCCGTCATCAATAAGCCAGATACGATAATCAAGGTGTTGGTATCAATGCCCGTTGCTTTTTGTACTGGAATAGCAAACATCGCAACACCCACACCAAACCAACCGACTTGTGTACCACCAAGTAAAGCAGAAGGAAGCCATGAGCCTTTAGTACCGAAAGAGAAACGAGCAAGGAGGTGGGTAGAGAGGCCAGTAGATGAGCCGATGTAGCCAAGAAAAGAAGTGTAAATACCGAGGATTAGGTTACCGATGAGAACGGCGAGGAAGAAATCGTTGAATGAAAGACCTGTCCCGAGTGAACCACCTGTCCACATACTTGCAGAGAAGAAAGTGAGTCCAAGCATTACCATGGTGAGTGAAGCGACTCCTTTCCTAGCCGATGTAGGAACCGGCCCTAGACTGTAGTTATTATCAGCAGCCATTTTTTACCTCCGCAAATGATCAAAATTAAAATTAACGGTCGCCGTATTGCAGGCAAACTTGCGCATTATGGTGATATAAATCACATAGTCAATGCTAATTTTGTCAATAATTGCCCATAAAAACCAGTTATTGCAGTAATTATCTTGTAAAACATAGGGTTATTTTCTGTCTTTATTTAAAAAAAACAAATAGAAAACGTTTTCTATAATGCGTTGGTTATCTGCTGTTCTTGGTTGGCTGTGAATGCTTATTATTATACGTCTGAATGGGTGTCTGTATCGAAAAAGAGGGCGGTTGGCCAAACTGCAGGCAAAAAAATAGCCAATCGCAATAATCGCAATTGGCCTATATATTTTGTGAACAAGAATAGGTTCACTAACAACGTCAGTTGGCTAGGTGACCCTCGGCTTAAGAAGGGTCAATATATACATTGCAGTTAGTGTGCCAACTTTTAAAACCACGTAAAACGGCAGTTTTATAGCAATCTGGTGCGTATTTGAGCGTTTAATTTGCGTTTTTGAAATACCCAATTGCAAAATGCAATTGCGATTTGCAACTTTAGAGTGTTTATTCGTTTTTTGGGTTTGTGTTCTTTCTGGCGACGAATGGTGAAATAAACAAAAAGCCCGTGCGATCTAAGAGCGCACGGGCTTGGGTATTGTTTCACCAATAGGAAGTATTAGATGGAGTAGAAGAAGTACAGTTGAGACTTCATTCTAATGATGATCCCGCGTATTACGTCTAGGAACGCCATAAAGCTGATAGGCTTCTCACCGCTTACCCACGCTAATCCGACAGAGCCAACAGGAATATCGTAACCCTCTGCCTCATCAATTTTTAAACGAACAAAGTGGTGCTTGTTCTGAAGGTTTTTGCCTGTGGTAACACGAACCTGCTCATCGATACCCAGCAAACTTGCTTGCGCTTCACCAGTGGCTTCTACAATGCCTTCTACGGTTGCAGAGAACACTTTTCCTGGGTATACCGCTGTCGCAAATTCCGCAGGTTGACCGACCTTAATATTACGAATCGCTTGGTGGTTAACTCGCATCAGCACGTACTTCTCTTCGGTATACATCTGGATACGAGGCATCATTGAAACACGCTGACCTTCACGAAGAATAAAGTTCGTTACAAAGCCGTCAGTCGGTGCCGTGACTTTGGTGCTGTTCAAGTCCCATTGTGCTTGTGCCAGTGTTGCCTTTGCTGAATCGACCTCAGTTTGCTTCTTGCTCACATTGGTTTCAGCTTTGTGGATGTTCAACTTCGCATTCTCGGCATCGACTTCTTTCTTGCTAAGCTGAGATTCCAATGTCGTAACGTTATACGTCGCTAAGTCTACCTTTGCTGTTTGTTGGTCGATGTCAGTTTCAGTGATCGTATGTTCTACCACTTTGTTTTGCTTCTGGTAACGATCAAGCGTCTTTGACTGCAGTACTAAGTCTGTTTTAGCCGAATCTATTTGTGCGACTGAAGCTTTGATGTCTTCAAGCGCCGATTGATAGCTGACTTTTGCAATGCTCACTTCTTGACGAGCTGTGTCTAAAGCGACCTCTGCAGATTCAAGTTGAACGCTGGCTTTGTCTCTTGCGATGACATATTTAGTGTCATCAATTTCGTAAATTAGTTGTCCTTCAGTCACATCCTGGTTTGGGTCGATGTGGACTTTGGAAGTTTTTCCCGACACATTAGTTGAATCGGGACGCAGCTGAATATGTGGAGACTGAACCACTGAGCCTCCCGATATTATCTTGAAGCTGGCTGATAGAGTGGATATTGAAAGGCTAGGTCCTCTCTCTAACTGGTTTTTCTCGGGGCACGATCTGGCGTCGTCTATACGCCGAGTTAACATCGGGTTGCACTGTTTGCAGTCCGGGGCTTTTCTATATGGCGCTCAAGTCGGTAATTTCATCAAATGGTGCTACGACAATCCTGCTTATACTGAGGTGGGTAAAGTTCATGACTCAATTCGAGTTGCCATCTTTATGATGAAGATATTAAGGCGTTACTTGGGAGACGACTTTACTCCCGCAGCCGTCTCTATCGCAGGTTATCGCGAGAACACTCAACTCTATCAAGAGTATTTTGGGTGCAATATTCAGTGGGGCCAGCCACGAACTGAAATCTGGATACCAAGCCAGTCGAGGTTATCGAGCAATCAAGCCCCTTCTAGCGGCAAGATGAGCTTGGCAATGAACTTTCATGACTTAGATAATTACCTCAACATGCCTGATGCCGCGGATGAGCATAAGGTGACCTATGAGATGATCAATTACAGTCGCCATTTCGGCCTGCCAACACTGCATAAAGTGTCGAGTTTGCTTGGGTTATCTGAACAGAAATTTCAACGTCGATTGCATAACTTAGGCATCAACTTTTCTACCATTATGGGCTATGCGTTAAGTAATGTGGCGGTGGAGTTGTTGATGTATTCAGTGCCAATAGATAAAGTCGCGACGAGGCTCGGCTATACCAATGTCGCGAGCTTTAATCGGATGTTTAAGAAACATCGAGGTTTGACACCCAAGCAATATGTTGAGCGCCTAAAAACTGGCCTGTAACTATTCAGAGCTAACTTATGGTTCGTTTATGGATCAGGCTGGACAAGTAAACCATCCCCCAAGTACTCAAAATGAAAGGGGCGGTGAGTGGTAACAGTGACAGTTCATGAAAACCAAGTGTGATGAGACAGCTTAACAGCATGCCTAATAGGATTAACGGCCAACGGATTCGCGGATAGGGCACAAGTGCTAAAGTGGCAAGAATGGCGTTGTACCCGTAAAGACCTTGGGCTACCAGTTCGTTAGAAGCGCCAATCAACCCGCTAAATACGGTGCTAATTATTACTGCGAGCATAACCCAAATGGCATGCTTGATATTGTTGAGTGCGATGGCGACTAAGATAACGAGCCCCGACAACGCATTTTCGATGAAGCTGACTTGGCTTATCCCTTTTAACAACGGGATCACCACTGTCGGCAGGTTGAACCACGAGTTAGCCTCAATACTGATGAGTGGCATCAGTGCGGAATCAGGTGCAGAAAACGCTGACAGCTCAAAGGTTGATTGGATAATATAAATCAGCCAAGTGGTGAGGATAAAGGCGCTAGTGTAACCGCGATATTTCTCAAAACTGAATACGATGTGGGCAATCGGCACCGTGAGTAATGCACCTAACGCAGTCACTAAAGCCAATAATGGTGTCACACCAAAAAAGTTACCGATAAATAAACCAATCAAAGCGCCATTTAGCGCGTACATTCCACTATCAATGTCGTCAACTGACTTGTTGGTGTTGGTGTACATATAGCCATAGAAAGCTAATGCATAGCTGCAACTGGCGCCAAGTAAGGTAAGAAAAGCCAGCGCCAGTGACTCAATAGAAATGGCAAGCAACAGCAAAGTCGACGTAATGATAGACGGTGTGAAATAGACTTGCCCAATGCCATTGAGCAAGCCTTGAAACGGCAGAATATCCTTGTTCGTTTTCATCGTCTGATTACATTATTGAGTCATGTTAAATTTTTGTAATTCAGATTGTATACAATTTTATCAAGTTCACCATCTTCGAGTGTTAATTCTGATACCAGCGTTCACCATAAGCTTGTTGGTAATCTGGTGTTTCAATGATGCCTTCTTGTTCTGGAACGGTTTTTAACGGCCCAACAACAGTTCTATAGGGTAATACGCCAGCCCAAACTGGAATGTCCATATCGGCTTTATCATCATTCACTCCATGTTTACCAATCTTCACGGAAGCTTCTGTTAAAGGTATCGCCAACAACTCGGTCGCAGTGAGTTCTTTTTCATTACTGAGCCTCACTTCATCGGTTCTGCCCGGTGCGATTTGCTCAATAAAGATATTCAACAAGCGATCCTTTTCTTGATTGTCATCGATGACTGAAAATGACCCCAATACCACAGCAGAACGATAATGCGCACTATGATGAAATGCCGAACGAGCCAGCACCCAACCATCGAACAAGGTGAACGTTAAACAGGTTGGTTCTCCCTTTTTTAGTCCTTTTAGTAGGCGACTGTTTTTAGCTCCATGAATGTAGACTATATCACCCACTCGCCACGCGAGCATCGGGATGACCATTGGTCCTTGTTCGCCCTGCAATGCAATGTGTGCGATTAAGCTCTCATCAATAATTTGGTGCAGTTTCTCTTGTTCAAATACGGCTTTGTGAGCCCCTTTTTTAATCGTGGTTCTTTTCGTGTTAGATAACATAATCGCTCCTTAATCATTGCCTTTTGATTAATGTAGCGATTAACTGGTCTATTAAATAGAGCCACTTTTAAACACTATTTGGATCCAGTTATGCAGCCTATCGATGTCGGTGATCTACAGTTAGACGAACAACACGGCACGCGTCAAACCGCCTTGTTCCACGCGATCAGAGAGAAGATCGTTCAAGATTTATGGAGCAAGGGCAGTAAGTTACCTTCAACACGTAAGTTGGCTGTCGAGTTATCGGTGAGTCGAAATACGGTGATTTATGCGTACGAACAACTGGTTACTGAAGGCTATATCGAGAGTAAGCAAGGCTCAGGGTTTTATGTCTCGGTTGAACAACCAGAACACTTTCTAAGTTTGTCTAAGCCAAACAGTGTTCAGGATCCGAAGGTCAAACAAACAGTCAGTAAACCGAGTACAAACATAGCGACACCTAACGACATTAACCGCAGCTTTGCCCCAGGAGTTCCTGACTTAGATACGTTCCCTTTTGCGAAATGGCAGAGGTTGCTGCAACGTCACTCTACACGTCAGAACATTGCGGGCAATCAAGAGGTTCAGGGAAGCTCAGCCTTGAGGGAAGCGTTGAGTGGGTATCTTGCAAGCAGTCGTTCCGTTCATTGTAATGCCGACAGAATCATCATCACCGCAGGTGCGCAGCAAGCCATCTCAATCGGATTAATGGCAACGTTAGCGATGGGCGACAAAATCCTCGTGGAGGAACCCGGTTATCGACAAGTACATAAAATTATCGATCTGTTGAGACTAGAGTTAGAAGGTGTAAGTGTGCGTGAAAAGGTGGGGTTGGATATTGAGAAAGTGTTGGCCAGTAATGCTAAGGCTCTGTATGTCACACCGAGTAACCAATACCCAATGGGCACGACTTTAAATACTGAGCAGCGCCTTAAACTGATCGATTGGGCCAATCAACATCAGTCATGGATCATTGAAGATGACTATGACAGTGAGTTCCAGTTTGCTCATCGCCCTTATACCAGTATGCAAGGCTTAGCGGGTAAACTCGGGTTTGATGAACGAATCATTTATGTTGGTTCGCTGAGTAAAGTCATGTTCAACGGACTCCGCTTAGGTTACTTAGTGGTGCCAGAAAGTCTGGTGGCGAAGTGTCTTGAGATCAAAGACGCGCTCACTGGAGACACGGCGTCCCACACACAGGAAGCTTTGGCGGATTTTGTTCGAGAAGGCGACTTGCTGCGTCATATTAGAAAGATGCGTCGGTCATACAAAGTCAAGTATGAAGCGATGATAGAAGCGATTGAAAGCGAGTTTAACGGTGATCTTGAAGTGATCAGTCAGGCGGCAGGGCTACATGTGACCGTGAAGTGGTATCAAGGTATATCTGAACATGAGTGGAGCCGACGAGCTGATCTTCAAAATATCATCATTCGTCCGTTTGATTTTTATGAGTACGGTTCGAGTGATGCTCGTGATTGGAGTGGGGCGGTGCTAGGGTTTGGAAATATCCGTCTGGCTGAGATAAAGCCGAAGATCAAACAGATCGCTCGGCTTTTTTATCAGTGATATTGGTAGGTATCGTTTACAGCTTGTCGATTCATCATTTATCGAGTTACAACTTGTCGATAGAGACGGTGGGTTTACCTTTACCTAGCCACTTCCGCCAAGGGAGTGACAATGTCACAAAAACAGTCACAGCATAGAGCATCGACCAACTTAAACAGATAAACACCAAGGTACAGGTGACCAATGAAAGCATGGCAGTGTATCTAGATGCGCCTGTTAGTAATCGGCAAGCGGCTAACATTGCGAGCAGATAAACCAGAACAAAAATACCGTTGGCGAGCTTGAGAAAGAACTCAAGGTCTAAATTAGACAGCTCACCAATCACACACGAAATAAGCACGACAAAGCCAATTGCTAACGTTGGGTAGAGCGGTACGCCGCGGCTGTTCAGTTGAGCCATTCGACTTGCAGGGCTGTGTTGGCGGGCCTGAGCCCAGATCATCCGAGACAGGCTTTGTGTGTAAAGGTTTAGGCTGGCAAAGCAAGCAAAGAACCCCAGCACGCTGATGACGGTTTTGAAGCCATTACCAAACAGTTGTTCTGTTACCCAAGGGATGGATGCGGCATCGAATTCAGATGAACCGAAAGCACCCAGCTTAAGAATCACTACTGAACAAGCCCAGTACACTAGCCCCGCAACAAAACAGCCTGCAATGATGGCGATTGGGAAGTCACGTTGTGGATTTTTGAATTCCTCTCCCATGTGAGCAAAAGCTTCTATTCCGACAAAGCACCAAAACATGACAGCTAAAGCAGCGCCGATAGACCACATTGAATTGGATGAGATGGCAGGAAGAGCAACATCGGTTGCCGTGATGTCGGCTTTCCAAACAAAAGCGCTGACTAAGGCAAAAATCGACAATGCGATCACGGTTTGCAGTCGGCCAGAAGATTTACTGCCCATCAAATTGACGGCAATAAGCAGGGCGACGGTAAAGGATTGAGCACCAAGTGGTGTATCGAGAGGTGCGGGTAACAATTGTTGAGCAAAACCACCAGCCAGTGCAATGGCCGCTGGAATACCGACAGGAATAACACTCACAAACAACCACGCCACGCTTGTTTCTAATCGCTCGCTAAACGCCTGGCGCACAAAATAGGCAGTACCACCTGCATTCGGGTAGCGTTTTCCTAATGATGCGAAGGTCAGTGCAATCGGGCAAATAGCGATAAACAGGATTAACCAAGCGAGAAGAGACAACTGTCCTGCAATGCCTGCTGCGATCGCAGGGATCATAAATAATCCAGTGCCTAGCAAGGTCGTCGAGAGTTGTCCGATTCCTGAAATAAGCGTGATTTCTTGTTTGAGTTGTGTCATTCGCTCTCCTAGCTATTTGATTCTGGTCACGGTCTTCCAGTAACTTTCTTCTGGTGTGTGAGAAGTTATGATTGAGAGCATACATTGTTGACATCAATAATACAGCTAGCGAAACGTCGTAAGACACCGTCATTTTAACGGTATTAATCCGATTCAGTGTGAAAGTGTCGGCTGTCAGAATGGCTGTTATAAGTAGGAAAGTTGTGTCAAATTAGGCGTTATAAATAGAACAATAAATGAAAAGAATCAGAAGCATGGATAAATTTGATCGCCAGATTTTGGATATTCTCAAAACCAATGCACGATGCTCAGTGAGCGATATCGCCCGAGATGTCAGCCTCTCGCGCTCAGCGGTGAACGCCAGAATCAAGAAACTGGAAAGCGACAAAGTGATTACGGGCTACTGCGCTCAAGTGGCAGAACCCAACCAAACGAAGAATGTGTGCGCTTATATCTTGTTGAAGTTCGACATGTCGAGTAGTGACCATAGTTGTGAGTCTTACGCGAAACAAATCCAGAGTATTGATGAGGTGCAATGGTGCCACTCTATTAGCGGTGAGACAGATATGATGTTGTACGTGGAAGTGGAAAGCATGGAGAGCTTGAACCGAGTTCGCGATCAGCTGCAAAGTTACCCGGATCTTCGCCACTTAATGACTCATACGGTTTTGACCGAGTTTTTCAACAAACAGAATGCGACGGTGCATTCATGTTAGGCAATATCAACTTAAACCTACTGCGTTCACTGCATGTACTTCTTGAAGAGTGTCATGTGAGCCGTGCCGCCCAACGTTTGCATATCACACAATCCGCGGTGAGCCGTCAGCTCAGCCAGTTACGTGATTTGTGTGGCGACCCTTTGCTGGTCCGTGACGGCAACAAACTGGTGCCGACCAACCGTGCATTGCTACTCAAAGGTAAACTCGACGACCTGCTTGGCGAGTTTGACCACCTGTTAGATGATAAACCCTTCGAGCCGCAAGACTGGCAGGGTGAATTGGTGTTGTCTTCGAGTGATTATGTCGCTCAGTATATTCTTCCTGTGATTGTGGCAGAGGTGTCTGCTGAAGCGCCGAACATTAATTTGGCTTATCGATTGTGGCAGCCAAACTACCTTGAAGCACTGAACGAGTCTGGGATTCATTTGGCTTCCAGTATGTTTCCCACAAAGCCAGAACATGTCTCAAGTATCAAACTTGGTGAAGATAAGTCGGTGTGTTTGATGCGAAAGTCGCACCCGCTGGCTCAACAAGCGGTTTTGAGTGCAGAAGATATTGTTCACTACTCTCACATCAAAGTGACGGGTGGTGGAGATAAAGACAGTTACGCGGACATAGCATTGAAGAAGCAAGGGCTGAAGCGAAGAGTGGCTTTACAGGTTCCGTTCTTTTCATCTGCTGGTACTGTGTTATTGCAAGACGACTATCTGATGATCGTGCCAGAACATATCGCCTATAACCTAGGTCGACACCTCGATACTACCTACTTTTCGTTGCCATTTGATACGGAAATGCATACCTATTGGTTAATGTGGCATCCTAAATATGACAACGACTCTGCCCACAAATGGGCGCGAGAAAAAGCATTCCAAGCCATGCAAAAGTCGAGTTACAATATCAGTATGACTTGAAATCATAGGTGTGATGATAATCTTTGATTTCAAATAATACCTCCTGCGAATTATGGTAAGTGCCAAGTATTGAGTATTAAGCGTAGAGCGTTCAGCTGGAACGCTTTATTTTATTAGGAATGGAATGATGACAGTAACAATTTGGTTTTCTTTATTAGCGATTTGCTTGTTGGGTGCAATGTCTCCGGGCCCAAGCTTGGCGATGATCGCTAAACACAGTTTGGCTGGTGGCCGTATGAACGGGCTTATCGCAGCTTGGTCACACGCTGCTGGTATCGGTATTTATGCGTTCGCAACCATTGTTGGTTTAGCCGTTGTGCTTGAGCAATCCCCAATGTTATTTAAAGGTATTAGCTTAGCGGGGGCTGCTTATCTGCTTTATCTTGGCGTTAATGCGTTACGTTCGAAAGGTGGTGTTGCCGCGAAATTAGAAGCGGGTGAAAAGATGAGTTACATGCAGTCTGCTCGTGAGGCTTTCTTGATCTCTATCTTGAGCCCAAAGATCGCATTGTTCTTCATCGCTCTGTTTAGCCAATTTGTAGCGCTAGGTAATGAACTGACCAATCAAGTGATTATTGTCTCAACGCCGCTGATTGTCGACGGCCTTTGGTACACCTTTATCACCTTGGTACTGTCTAGCCCGTTGATTGTTGAACGTATTCGCTCGAAAGCTCAGTTGATTGATCGACTATCTGGCGTGGTGCTGATCCTGCTTGCTGTTCGCGTGGTGTGGACGATATAGCAGTAAACGATAAGAATAAGTAACTAGGGTCTGTTAACTTTTAGTGGTTAAATTTTGTTCGAGATAGAATCGTTTTAGGCGCGGCAAGGAGTATGTAGCCTAGTCATTCTAAGTTAATACTTCTTAACAAAGCATAAAACGATTCTAGCCGAACCCTTCGGGCAGCCTTTGTGGTTCATTTCTACTGCGTTATCGGCTTCTCATGTAGGCTAGCTACACTTCAAAGCCTCTGCCTTGTAGAAATTTCCCACAAAGTGCTGCAAAAATCAGCTCTAAAGGTCAACAGACCCTAGACGTTCACCAGAAACGACACTCATTAAAAAAGGCTCACTAGACGTTATCTAGTGAGCCTTTTTGATTTCTCTGGATTAGCTTTTGGAAGACTTGAGCTTATTAGCCTTCAGAGTTCAGTACGGCATCTAGCTTCGCCATCGAGTCTGAGAAGTAGGGGTTGTAGGTCAAACGCGCATGGTTCTTCCCTTCTTCACGATAGCCCCAAGCTGAGTACCAAACCTCACTGGTTGCATTGCATTGTTCTTCAAACCCTTCTGCCTGACCATTGGAGCAAATCTTCTCGCTACCATTGATTCCGTAATAAGGGTTGTTTGGTGAGAACAGTAAGCCCATGTGAGAGCCGTTCGAGATGCGTTGCTCTGGGATCTTCATGCTGTACTGAACAGCGCGAGGATCCTCGAGAGTCGTCTCTCCTTGCCAAACCAACACATTGTTTGGATTCGGCATAGATTCAGTAAAGGCTTGCTGAACGTAGTTGGTGTCAATCACGCTGTCGCCTTCACTCATCATAATAAAAACTGGTTTATCGAAGTGTTTATCTTGTAAGTCACCACGTACGACTTCTGATGTCTCGTAGTAAACCGATGCCCCATTCATTGGCAACGAGTTGTAACGCAACACATTGTCTTCAGGATCTTGATCCGCCCAAGTGACAAAGTAGCTTGCTAGTCCCGCGTATTGAACGGCAGACGAGCTCGGTTGAAACGCAGGTGAGAACAGCAGTAACCCAGAGATCTTTGGATCGTTCATCGCCTGTGAAGTCACGAGGTTCGCGCCGGTTGAATAGCCGCCTAGCCAAACAGAATCATACTCTTGCTCAAGTAACTTCGTATGATGAGCCACCACACCTTGCCAATCTTCTAGGCTCGGCTGCATTAAATCACCCACGCGACTGCCGTGACCCGGAAGTAATACGGTTCTCACTAAGTAACCTTGCTCTGCCAAATGGGTAGCGATGTCTTTAAATGAGTAAGGTGAGTCGCCTAATCCATGAACCAATAATACCGCCTTGCCGTTTGGCGAGGTTGGTTGATACTCGGTTGGTGAATTGAGTTGGATCTCGAGTTGCTTGTCTTCCGTCATGAACACGCGGTTTTTCAATAACCAATCTTGTGTGTCATTGACGTAGGCATCAAAGCTGTCTTGCTGATAGCTAGGCAAGTCTGGAGATGTTTCGTAAGCGGGTATCGGTGTCTCGTTGGAACAACCAACGAGACTTAAAGTCGTTAAGGCCAGCAGTGCTAGGAGGGGCTTTCTTTGCATTATGTAATCTTGTCTCTGTTGTGCTTTCACTATGTCTGAAACTAAAGTTTAGGTTACTTTTTGCTTGAAAGGTCTTCGTATTCACCTTCAATAACACCGGCATCATTGGTTGATGACTGACGAGTGTTCATATGAGCTGCGAAACCTTGTTTCTTCATTTGATTCTGAATGCGCTTGCCAGTAATTAAAGCTGCAATAGCTAAAGGAATAGCAAGGATCAAGCTTGTGAATAACGCCAAAAGGCCAGTAAACAATGCAACAATCGTAACTAATATATTTTTCATATTCATTCCTCTTTTTCTATGTTGTTACTTTATCGCTTCTATTCTGAACGAAACATGAACGCCGTTAATAAATCTCTGAGAGTCACTATGACACGGATGTGTGCTGTTAGGGAGTTTATATGTAGTCATAATCACGCACTAAAAACATGGAATAAAACTAAGTTTAATAAAATCAATATGTTAAAAGTTGGCACGCTTGATGCTCTATAGGGGTTGGAATAAGTCACTGTAAGCAAAGTACTTACAGTTAATAAAAATTACTGGAGCCCTTATATGTTCTGTATTCAATGTGAACAAACAATTCAAACCCCAACCGTAAAAGGCTGTTCTTTCGCACAAGGTATGTGTGGTAAAACTTCGGAAGTATCCGACCTTCAAGACGTGTTGGTGCATTCTCTTCAAGGTGTTTCTTTTTGGGCCAATTTGGGCCGTGCGTGTGATGTTATTGATACTGAAATCGACGAGTGGGCGCCAAAAGCGTTTTTCGCAACACTAACCAACGTTAACTTCGACCCTGCTCGTATCATCGAATTCGCACAACAGTCCCATGAATTCAAGCAGCGTTTAGAGCAACAGGTTCGCGCGGCAGCGACATTGATTGGTTTTGAGATCCCAGCGCTTTCTGCTGCTGCTCAATTCGACCTTCCAACGGACTCTTCAGAGCTATTGGCGCTTGCCCCTCAAGCGGCGGTAAACCGTGGTCACGACTCTCAACACGAAGATGTGATTGGTCTTCGCCTTCTTTGCCTATACGGTCTAAAAGGTGCAGCAGCTTACATGGAGCACGCACGTGTTCTTGGTCAAACTGATAATGCTATTTTCGCTGAATACCATGAAATCATGGCGTTCCTAGGTACAGATCCATCAGACCTAAAACAACTGTTAGATACGTCTATGCAGATCGGCTTAATGAACTACAAGGTCATGGAAATGTTGGATAAAGGCGAGACAGATACCTTCGGTCACCCTCAACCTACAACCGTGAATGTGAAGACGAAGCGAGGTCACTGTATCCTTGTTTCTGGTCACGACCTGCATGATCTAGAAAAGATCCTTCAACAAACGGAAGGCAAGGGCATTAACGTATACACCAACGGTGAGATGCTACCTGCACACGGCTACCCTGAACTAAACAAGTACCCACACCTTGCGGGTAACTACGGCAGCGCTTGGCAGAACCAGCAAAAAGAATTTGCGAACTTCCCAGGTGCGATCGTAATGACATCTAACTGTCTGCTTAACCCAGATGTGGGCTCGTACGCTGACCGCCTATTTACGCGTAGCATCGTAGGCTGGCCGGGTGTTGCTCACCTTGAAGGTGACGATTTCAGTGCAGTGATCGATTGTGCTCTTGCGCAAGAAGGCTTTAAGCATGACGAGATCGAGCAAATGATCACTGTCGGTTTTGGTCGTAACGCCTTGATGGAAGCAGCGCCTGCGGTTGTTGAACAAGTGAAAGAAGGCAACATCAAACACTTCTTCCTAGTGGGTGGTTGTGACGGCGACAAATCTGAACGTAGCTACTACACAGATTTCACAGCTCAAGCGCCAGAAGATTCAGTAATCCTGACATTGGCATGTGGTAAATTCCGTTTCAACAAAAACCAATTCGGCGACATTAACGGTATTCCACGTCTGCTCGATGTTGGCCAATGTAACGATGCATACTCAGCGATTCAGCTTGCTCTTGCGCTGTCTCAAGAGTTTGATTGTGGCATCAACGAACTACCACTAACACTTGTTCTTTCTTGGTTCGAGCAAAAAGCGATCGTTATCCTGCTTACTCTGTTCGCACTGGGTGTGAAAGGTATCTACACAGGCCCAACAGCGCCTGCATTCCTAACTGAAAACCTACTAAAGATTATTCAAGACGAGTTCGATATGCGTTCTATCTCAACGCCAGAGCAAGATCTTAAAACAATCTTAGCGGCTTAATCTAAGCCCACTCCCAAGCCCCGTTGTTGCTGTTCTCTAGGAACGTGCAGCGGCGGGGCTTTTTAGATTTAATTCTTTAGTATCAGTGAGGTGTGTGAACTATGTATGCATGGTCGGATAGCGATTCAATCAATTTAGTGTGTTTAAAGAAATGGCACGAGACGCCAGATACGGTCAGCTTTGAGCTTGGCAGTATTCCACAAGATTTACATTTCAATTTTAAGCCCGGTCAGTTCATCACCTTGGGTTTAGATATGCCGACGAAAACGGATTACCGTGCTTATTCCGTGGCTTCTTGCCCCGAAGATAACCGCCTGAAGTTGACGGTCAAGCGTGTGGAAGGTGGCTTGGTTTCGAACTTTATTGTTGATGAGCTTGATGAAGGTGACGAGGTTTCTGTGTTGAAGCCGGCAGGCTCGTTTAACTGTATTGATTGCATGCCAACGGCAACAAAGAAAGTAACGCTAGTGAGTGCGGGCTGTGGCATTACACCCGTAATGGCGATGGTAAAATATTGGCTGTCTCAAGACAGTGACAGTGACATTGAGATTGATTTCGTCCACATGGCACGCAACAAGCTTGAGACTATCTACTTTCAAGAACTTCATCAGCTCGATGAATCACATGCGAATTTCAACTTAAAACTGCTGTTAAAAGACAACGAAGGAACAACCGCCCCTCAAGGTCGTTTAGATAAAAACTGGTTGGTGAAACTGAGCCCAGATATCTTAGATAGAACGGTTTACCTGTGTGGGCCTGTCGGCTTCATGCAAGATATTGAGAGTTATCTGAAAGAGCTTGAGTTCAACATGGATAACTTCTATCAAGAAAGCTTTACTCCTGCTACTCAGGATGCTCAATCAGAAGCGTCAAACGCCGAAATTGCTGACGATACGAATAGTGCTGTTAAGGTATTTGTGCCTGCGTTCGGCGCTGAAGTTGAAGCGGAAACTGGCACACCATTGGCGGATTCATTAGAAAAAGCAGGCGTTCCAATTATTATCGCTTGTCGTAGTGGGATTTGTGGTTCGTGTAAATGCAAAGTGACCAAAGGATCTGTGGAATCAAGCAGCCAAGAAACATTGACGCCAGAGCAGATTGAACAGGGCTACGTGCTTGCATGTTCAAGCTCGATTCAGTCAGATGTTGAGGTTGAGTTATAACAGACGTAAAGCTGTGCAAGAGTGATGAAGACAAGATCTTATTATAGCGATAAAAGTTAGGGCGCTAGATGTAAAAAGGCCACCTAGATCAGTTAGAGAGAGCAGACCTAAGTGGCAACCCTCTTGTTTATACGGGGGAGTAAAACAAAAGGGGTTGCGAAGTCCATACAGACTTCGCAGATATAGTTATTATGTTGTGGAGCTTGTTGCGATGGACGTATCTACAAGAGCGAAGTTAATTAAACTTCTGGGTATGTCTTGTAGCGTACACCCATCATCTGTTCCATACAGTGAACAACTTGGCAGCTGTAGCCAAACTCGTTATCGTACCAAATGTACAGCACGGCACGGTTGTCTTGTGCGATAGTCGCCACACCGTCAACCACACCTGGGTGACGAGAGCCAACCAAGTCGGTAGATACAATCTCAGTCGAGTCTGTGTAATCAATTTGTGCAGACAAAGCAGAAGACAGCGCCATTTCACGCAGGTACTCGTTCAACTCTTCTTTGTTTGTGCCTTTCTCAAGGTTTAGGTTCGCAACTGCCATTGAAACGTTTGGCGTAGGAACGCGAATCGCATTACCTGTTAGCTTACCTTCCATTTCCGGCATCGCTTTTGATACTGCTTTAGCAGCGCCAGTCGATGTCAGTACCATGTTCAATGATGCAGCACGACCACGACGATCACCCGAGTGGAAGTTATCGATTAGGTTTTGATCATTGGTAAATGAGTGCACCGTTTCGATGTGACCAGACAGCACGCCAAACTTGTCGTGAACCGCTTTCAATACTGGCGTGATTGCGTTAGTAGTACAGCTTGCTGCAGAGATGATGGTGTCTTCTGGCTGAATAACATTTTCATTCACACCAAATACCACGTTCTTGATGTCGCCTTTACCAGGTGCAGTCAGTAGCACTTTCTTCGCACCGTTACACGCAACGTGTTGGCTCAGGCCTTCCGCGTCACGCCATACGCCTGTGTTATCAACCACAAGTGCATTTTCAACACCGTAAGCCGTGTAATCCACTTCTTCTGGTTTGTTTGCGTAGATAACTTGGATGAAGTTACCGTTAACGATGATCGCTTTGCGTTCTTGGTCTACAACAATGCTGCCGTTGAATTGGCCGTGTACAGAGTCACGACGAAGCAGGCTTGCACGTTTTTCTAGGTCGCCATCTTTGCCGCCGCGTACAACGATTGCACGTAAACGCAGTGGGTACCCCGGGCCACTTTTCTCGATCAACAGACGAGTTAGCAGTCGGCCAATACGACCAAAACCGTACAATACAACGTCACGAGGTTCTGTCATTGCATCGCCTTCAAGCGATTCGATAAGTGCAGTTTGTAGGAAATCATCCAACCCATGTGTGTCTTCGCGATCTTGCCAGAATGAATGCGCAAGGCGACCAACATCAATACGACATGGAGATAAGTCCATAGAGAGAAGGTGTTGAATAATAGGTTGAGTCTGTTCTGCTGTAAGAGGAGAACCAGTGTAACGTTTTGCGATGCGGTGAGCTTTGATGATGTCGATAGTTGTCGCGTTAACTAAGGTCTTACCAAAGAGGATAACTTCTACGCCTTTTTGACGGTATAACTGACCTAAAGTTGGAGCGATGGATTCAGCAATGGTTTGACTAGTTTGCCAATCTAGGAGGTGCTTTTCGGGACTCATCTTTACTCGGGACCTTTCACGTTAAGTTTCTGCATTCATGGCGGTTGTAGGGAAGCCAATCAGCATAGGGGATTTGAGGCATCAGTCTGTGGTCTTTATTGCCACTTAAATGTGCTGATATACCTTGTGTGTAACTTGTAATTTTTATGTGGCAGGATTGTAAGGTACGACGGGTTATTCTGCTAGGAAAAATAAATGCAGACAAAATATCTGCAAATTGGCTTTATATTAGCCATAAATCAAGGTTTGAACGTAGATAAAGACTATTGACTTTAATAATCTGTAGCACTTATTTTTCGTCAAAAAATACTCAATTCAAAGGATAATATGTAATACAGGTCATATTGAACATTAAAGGTGTGATCGCTAACTCAAGTTACACGTAAACAGTAAACGATAAATAAGGGAATTAACGAGTATTGATGTTTGACCTTTGAATAAGCCTAGCTTGAGTGTGAAAAGTGCATCACGCAAACGATTGGATGTCACAATTTTAACCTAACTATCCACTTTGTTAGCACGCAGAGTCATTATTCACAGTCTAGTTGAGCCGCAGAATGTGGATGTGTACTTGTTATGCCGGTGATAATAACTGGAGAAAACGTCTTTTGTTTACATTTTGCTCACTAAAACCTCGCTTGCTTACATCTCATTTGTAGAAACCTCCTCGAGTAGACCTCTCTCACGTAACGTTCACTTGTCTAAAATCGGCTTGTCTCAATCTCACTTAGTAAAGCAGACTCCTCCGCTTTAAAGCCCTGTTTTGGATGCCTGTTGATTCTAATTTTTCGTTCTGGGCTCAGAGTATCATTTGTTCATATCCAATTTGATCAATAACCCCCTGTTAATGTCCTATTCTTAATTTGGGCTAGGTAAATTACTTTCGGGAAGGGAGTCGTTATAAAAATGATAAATATGTCAATTAGATGGCGTCTTATTTTTCTTTCCACGGTTTCTGTACTCATTATGTTCGGGTTTACAGTGAATGAAGTGCTTAAGAACGATGAGAAGATGAATCACCTTGAAACAACGCGTATTAAGGTCGAAGCGCTTCAATTTTTTAATACGGTTTCAAGTGATGCTTATCGATGGTTGGTGCTGTCTAATGATTCCCCTGAGAAAGGTCAGTTGCTTTTAACACTGCAATCAGAACTGGATAGACTGACTCAGTATGGAATGCGACTTCAACGGTTCGACAGCAATTGGAGTATTGACCCTCAGTTAGCTGAATTGAAAAAGTTGTTGATGATCCTAGCTAGTACACCTGAAACGACAGACAGCAGAAAATTGACAGAGCGCGCTTTCGACTTGTTAAAAGACGTGCTGATGGAGCTGTCCGAAT
Source organism: Vibrio sp. 10N.222.49.C12 (assembly GCF_041475025.1). Classification (NCBI taxonomy): domain Bacteria; kingdom Pseudomonadati; phylum Pseudomonadota; class Gammaproteobacteria; order Vibrionales; family Vibrionaceae; genus Vibrio; species Vibrio sp. 10N.222.49.C12. The sequence continues at coordinate 87,825 of NZ_JBFRVF010000014.1, forward strand.
ATCGCATGGCTTTAGTCGATGGCAATATTGGTCAAGCGGAAGCGATGTTTATCAATCTTACGCATTATGTGTTTTGGACTCAGAGAGAAGCGTGGTTAAGCTTCAGTTTGTATCGCTCGCCCGAGCTAAGAAATCAATATTTATTGAGCTATGTAGGTGCGCTAGAGAGGCAGCAACAGTTGCTTGATACATTTTTCCGCTCTGATACTCGTTCACCTGAAATTAGGCAACTGCTAAACGCGGTCGCCAAAGATGATTTTCAAGACAAATTTATATCTCGAATCCTCAAAGGGGACTTTTCATCACCCGAAATATATCAACACTTGAAAAGCTTAGAGGTTAAAAAACGGGCTATTTCAAACGCGATTGGCGCTTACACCAATCAAATACAGTTTGAACTGACCAAGAATATCGCGTTGCAGAAAAGCCAAACCTTGGTCATGACGTTGCTTATACTCATCGCTTCTGGTGTTTTGATGTGGCTTGGGGTTGCGACATCTCTGCGCTTAAACAGAAACCTGTCGATTATCTTGAAAGGTGTGTCGGAATGCGCTGATAGCTACGGCCAGCCAAAGGTGATTCGTATCCAAGGGAACGATGAGCTTGCCGAGTTCACTGAAACCCTAAATCGAGTGATGGAACGCAACTATCTGCACAACAAAGAGTTGATAACAGCAAAAGAAGACGCGATTTCGGCTAACAAAGCCAAAAGCGCATTCTTAGCAAATATGTCACATGAAATACGCACGCCACTTAACGGGATCATTGGCATGGCTGAGATCTTATCTCAAAGCCAACTGAGCCCAAATCAACAAGAAGTACTGGGGGATATCGAATCGTCCTCTCACTCTTTACTGGTGCTGCTGAATGACATACTCGACCTGTCTAAAATCGAGTCGGGTAACTTGATGTTGTCACGACACAATGCTGATTTGCGAGAAGCGGTTTATGACTCTGTGAGTGTGATTCAGTCGAAAGCGATAAGTAAGGATATTGAGCTCGACATCAATATCGATTATCAAACGCCGTCACAACTGTTTTTCGATGAGTACCGCGTGAGACAGGTGCTGACCAATCTGCTTTCTAATGCCATCAAATTTACGTCTAAGGGCACAATTACAACTGACATTGCTTATACACCTATGTCTATGGGCAGGGGCAAGCTTGAATGCAGCGTGTCTGATACCGGGATTGGGATTGAGCCCGAGAAGTTAGAGTCCATATTTGAACCTTTCACTCAAGAAGATGGCAGCATTACCCGTCAATTTGGCGGTACGGGGTTAGGGCTTGCGATTTGTCGACAGCTTGTTGATTTGATGGGTGGTTACATTACCGCGCGTTCAGTGAAAGGAGAGGGCTCTACATTCACTTTTTGTTTGTATGTCGATGTTGTAGAAGCGCCTGTTCAAACTTTCGATAACCTGAGCCGAGCGACCATCATCTCGAACTCTTTCAATTACCTCGATCAGCTCGTTAAAGAGTGTGAGCGTTTGAATGTTCGAGCCAATGTGGTGTCATCCATTGCTGCCCTTAGTGAAAGTGTAAAAGAAAGTGACTTCATACTTTATTGTCATACCTTGCACCACTCTATGGAAAAAGATCTTGCGACGTTGAAGGTGATATATCCTCTTGCTCGCGTCATCGTTTGTCAGCATCACCTATTTAAAACCAACCTAATCAGAGAAACGGTCCACTCGACTCATACCTTGCCATTCTTGGGCCGACGTTTCTTAACCAGCTTACAATCTCTCGATGTGGGCGAAGAGCAAACGCCTCAAGTGGAAGCAAAAGATGAAGAAGTTCGCTCTCTGAATCGACGCATTTTGATCGTTGAAGACAATCTGATGAATCAAAAAATAGCGAGCTTCTTCCTTGAGCAAGCGGGTTATGAATATTTGATTGCCAGTAATGGCCAAGAAGCGGTGGATGTCATCACCCAGGGTGCTCAGTTTGATGCAATCTTAATGGACTGCATGATGCCTGTTATGGATGGCATAACGGCGACTCGTGCGATACGTCAGTGGGAAGCCGATCAACAAGTCACACCATTACCCATCATAGCTTTAACCGCCAGTGTTCTAGAAGAAGACATCAAAGATTGTTTTGAAGCCGGTATGAACGCCTACTTACCTAAACCCTATAAATCTCACCAGCTGTACGATCTTTTCAGTAGCCTTGATATTGTCTAGGGCTCCCGTATCAAGGCTAGCGCGGCGCTACTTAACGAACTTCCAATCCAAGGTTGTATTGTGCAAGGCAACGACCGACATAGCTGATGTTCAGCAAGGCTGCGACTAAGATGGTGCTGATGTGGGCGACGATTTGAATTGGCAGTGAGAAGTGATCGGCCATTGGATAAGCAACAATAATACTGAGAAGCATAAGCAAGGTTGTGATAGCTAGACTGAAGTTTGAAACAGAAAGCAGAGTTTGAAAGCGTTGAGTCATCGTCTTCATATTGAATTCCTAATTGCTATTAATAATTATGATACTTGTTATTAATATCAATTAGCGTTCCAGTTTTAATTTACATTTAAAATCATAATCTTATGTAATTTCGCTTGTTTTTAGAGTCTAAGTGACACGTGCGAATTGCAGGTCTTTATGACTTAATCGTGTTTCTTTACCATTGTCTAAACCCACAAGTATCGATGTGGAATCGAACACCTGAATATAAACCAAGCCCAACATTATTTTTTTGCCCGAATTCCGAATGAATCTTTTTAAGTTTCACGTGTAGATCTTCGCGAGTAATGTCATTTGCAGGCACTAGGTCTAAGGCACAAAACTCTAAGTGCTTACTTCGCAGTGCACCACCAGCTTGTTGATTGTAGATATCGGTTCGCTCTCCAGATACTGGTATAACAACACCGATTTCAGGCTCAATATATTGTTGTATGTACTTCAGGGTATTGATCATGTTTGGCACATGTTTCTTATTTGGGAGGGTAAACAAGGTTGTATTACTCATTGCCCAATCCGTCCCTTGCAATAGAACGAGATGCAGAGGCATGCTCTGAGTAACGCCATTGTCCTTGAGTTGTTGTCCGATTGCTCTCACTTGGTCTTGAGCGTGATTGAGGAGCATCCAACCTCGAAATGCTGATCGGGTCGGAACCTTGTAGCCATGAACATCGACCACGAGATCGTCATAAGTGATTTCGGTTTCTTCGGTATAAAGTTTCTCAAATTTTTCAGGGTAAGGTTGTGTCGTTGATAACGCCAAGGTAATCAGAATACTTCCGTACATAAAGTCTCTCCATCGCTAGTGTACACTCGTTATTTAGTTTGATACTGCTGTTGAGTTTCATTCATTTTGCTTAGGTACGCTTAAGCCTAGACGGTTAGGTTTAGATGCTTAAGTATAGACGCTGGAGTTTAGGTAAAAAAAACCCACTACTAAGAGTGGGTTACTAACATTGTTACAAGTAAATTAGCGAGGTTAGATTACTTCTTACCTTGGATTTGCTTGTCTTCTTCTGTCAGTTCACGAATGCGACGGCTGATGTCACGGCGAGCTTTAGAAATCTCAGCGCTCTTGATGATGTGGTCATCAACACGGTCTTCGTAGTCAGCTTTCATATTTTTGATAATGCCTAGGATCTCGTCGTGGGTCATCTCTGGCTTGATGTAATCAAGTAGGTTATCAAGAAGGTCGACACGCTTACGGTTGTCACGAACTTTCTTTTCGTTGTCTAAAAGTTCACGCTTAAGTTTGTTCTTACGTCGTGCTTGGTTAACAATTTCAAATACGCTGCTCATAGATTCCTTTTCCTATTAGTCAAATACGTTGTCTGCTTCTGATTAAAGCACATCAATTGATGATGTAACAGTCTTTAGATCAAAGCAAAAGTAAGGTTGTTTAATTATTCGTCACTCTCGCTGATGTGTGATTGTTTTTATCTTACCGTTCAAGTTAGTATCCCATGTAGATACTGCATTGATACGAAATGTGAAATGAATCAACAACAATTGGAAAACGAAGAATTGGACGACAATGTCACTGAATCTTCAGCAGAACAAAACAAGCTTCGTGATGCGTATGTACAAGAGCGTACTTATTTGGAAGTCGTGGAAATAGAGCTAAACCGTTCTAAGATCATAATGATTGATGAACAGGGCAGAAAGAAACGAGTACCAATTTTGTCTGAACACTAGTTACTGCATTGTTAGGTGTTGAGATGGAATTATCAAAATAATAAAAAGGAAAAACGATGAACACAGTACTTTCCCCAATTGAAGCGAGAATTATCGGTTGTTTGATCGAGAAAGAAGTCACTACTCCCGATCATTACCCACTGACACTGAACAGTTTAACCACGGCATGCAATCAAAAGAGTAACCGTGAACCTGTTCTCTCTCTTTCTGAGTCAGATGTTTTAGATGCAGTTGATGGTTTAATCGGACGTCGCATGGTGAGTGATGAGAGCAGCTTCAATAGCCGTGTTAATAAGTATCAGCATCGTTTCTGCAACACTGAGTTCGGCGATCTGCAATTTACAGAGCAAGAGCGTGCAATCATCTGCTGTATGTTACTGCGCGGTGCGCAAACACCCGGTGAACTTCGTACTCGAACGGGTCGCCTTGCAAACTTTAGTGATGTGAAAGAAGTAGAAGCAACATTAGACAAACTCGCTGCAAGAGAAGCAGGTGCCTTAGTTGTGAAGCTGCCACGCGAAGCGGGTAAACGTGAATCACGCTACCAGCATTTGTTGAGCGGTGAAGTGGACGTTGAAGCGTTTGCGATGGCATCAGTAAGCGCGGCTGCCCCCTCTGCAACGAGTGAAAAGTTTGAAGAGCTTGAGTCTGAAGTTGCAAGCCTACGAGCAGAAGTGGCAGAGCTTAAGGCTCTGGTTGAATCACTGCTTTAAATGTCAGATGCTGATAAAAATGCGGATTGGGTCGTGTACTTGATCCGCAATCGTCACAATGCCCTTTATTGTGGCGTGACGAACAATCTAGAACGTCGATTTGAACAACATCAAACCGGTAAAGGCGCCAAAGCTTTAAAAGGTAAAGGCCCACTTAAGCTGGTTTGGAGCTTTGGTGTTGGCTCAAAAAGTGAGGCGTTGAAAACCGAATACGCGATCAAGCAGTTGCCCAAATCCCGCAAAGAAAAACTGGTATCACTCAAACTGATTATTGAGTGGCAAAAAGACAAAATTCAATATATCGAAGTCTCATAATTCATAGCTAAAATGTTTGTTATTGATTAAATCTTAATAGTGTAAGGAGCTATATCGGCTCTAGCTAAGTTTATGAATTTAAATGGTAATTACTCTTACCGTGAATGGGCTGAAATCATAATTTAACTCGTTGTTCTTAATCTCCATTCCAAATTAACATATTGCTCATTTAGAATGTCGTTCTAATTAGTGTTAGACGCTATCATTTATCATCGTTGTCCTACATAATATCCATTATCCATACAAAGAGATGGTGTCATGCTAGGTTAAAAAATGAGCCAAAGTAGCTCATATAAAACGAGAAAAATATGAAACGTTTACTGATGTTGTTTGGACTTGCCGTATTTTCTGCGTCCGCTCTTTCCCATGGTACTCACGTCCTCAATAGGTACTGGGAATACCAAGATTATCTTTCCACTTTTCCAGAACAAAGAGCATTGACCGATAAAATGGTCGAGGCTGTACAAAATCACCCTGTGCCATTGAGGCGACCTCAAGATCGACCTATCACGATCTCGGTTGTGTATCCGGGCCAACAGATCTCGGATTACTGGGTTCGTAATATTCAAGCTTTTGAGAAGCGTCTCGATAGGCTGAAGATCCGCTACCAAATAAATCAAGTATTTACCCGTATTAATGCCGATCTCGCGCAGCAGAGTATTTCGTTGCAAGAAGCGATTGAAAACAAGACGGATTATTTGATTTTCACGCTAGATACCACGCGCCACCGCAAGTTTATCGAGCACGTGTTGACCTCTACAGACACCAAACTGATTCTTCAAAATATCACGACGCCAGTGCGAGCTTGGGCAGATAGACAGCCATTTATGTATGTGGGTTTTGACCATGCGACAGGCAGTTTAAAACTGGCGGACTATTTTAAACAAGTAAGTCCGCCAGACAGTAAGTATTCTGTTTTGTATTACTCACAAGGCTATATCAGTGATGCGCGTGGAGATACTTTTATCCATGAAGTGAATACGGTTACCAACTTTACCCTTAAGTCTTCGTTTTACACAAAATCAAATAAAGACAGTGGCTACCAAGCGGCTAAAATCAGCATAGAGAACGATAAGGATCTAGACTTTATCTACGCATGTTCAACGGATGTCGCTCTCGGTGCAATGGAAGCGATTCGTGAATCGGGCCAAGACATCTTAGTGAATGGTTGGGGAGGCGGCTCTGCTGAACTTGAAGCCATTGCAAGGGGCGACCTAGATGTTACTGTCATGCGTATGAACGACGATACAGGCATTGCAATGGCAGAGGCGATCAAGTGGGATCTAGCCGGTTTGGAAGTGCCTACCGTTTACTCTGGTGAATTTGAAATTGTCACCAAGGAAGATTCCCCAGAACGTATTTCAGAACTTAAACAGCGAGCATTTAGGTACTCAGGTCACTAATGAAGAAAAGTTACGCCAGTACACCTAGAAACACTTTAGCTAGACTCATTACGCGTATCGTTATTTTGGTGATAGGCGTGATGGCACTTGGCGTGCTTATTCATAATTATGAAACCAGCAGTAATATCGTACAGCAAGAGACGAATCGAACGGTACAGCAAACCTCAAGCCTGATCCAAAACATGTTTGATTATCGTTTGTCGGTGCTGCAAATCCATCAAGACAGTAGCTCACACAGTGAAACTCTCAGAGAGTACTTTGATACGGGTAATGACGAGACTCTGAGCTACTTTTTCTTTGGTGTTGACCAACGTGAACCGGATCATGCACCAGATTTACGCTTTGTCTCAACCCACGATGGTTTGGCTTGGGAAGACGGCAACAGTCAATTTTATGGTTTGGATGAGTCCAACTTAAAGCATATTTCTGATGAGGTTTCGTTCAGCAGTAATTGGCATTTTATTAAACTGAGGACAGATATAGGTAAGCGTCACTTGTTGGCTCGCCGTACCCCTATTGTTGATAACGCTACTGGGGAAGTCCTTGGTCAACTCTATATCGCCATTGTGCTTGACAACAACTTCTCTTTGGCTGAGTCAATCCAACAGGGCAGTAATAGCGAAAATATCGTGATTGAAGCGCACGGTACACCGGTGACATCGACATTCAGTGGTGATGAAAGCTACACCATTACTGACATCCTCAATTACCAAATGTACGAACAGTTGCCGCGTCATTTCGTTACCATCGCAACCATTAAGATTAATGCTGTTGAAACTCCTTTAATCATTCGAGCTGTTCAAAAAAATAATAATTTCATTGCGTTAGAAGAGAATTATCAGCGTGCGATCATCGTGGTGATTGTGGTGATCATATTGATGTCTTTTTTTGCTCGAACTTGGATTCAAAAGAGAGTCTCAGCCGAGCTTGATAAGCTAATGGACTTTACTCGTTCGGCAAGTGCTAGCGAAAAGTACAACAAGTTCGATGGCTCTAACATTTTCGAATTTCATCATATTGGTTGTACTCTTGAAGACACCTTTGAGCGCTTATCTGAACAGAATCAAAAATTCCAAGATCTCTTTAACTTTGCTCATTCGCCTATCTTAGTTTGGTCTGAAAAAGGCGATTTGATTCAGATGAACCCCGCCGCTCGCATGGCGTTGTTCGATGCTGATGACAATTATGGTCCAATTGCCCAAGAGTTTGAGCAGCGAATGCTGCCTAATATTCAAATGGTGGTTCAGGGTTCTAAACTGACGGGTATTAACGTACCCATTGGTGAAAAGGTGTTTCGTTGGAACATGTCTGCTATTCGCGTGGAACACGGCATCACAGGAGTGGTGGTACAAGGGCAAGATATTACTAAGCTAATCGAGGCGGAAAGACAGGCTGATCGAGCAAGAGAAGAAGCTGAGCATCTTGCGAATGTGCGAGCAGACTTCTTAGCTAAGATGAGTCATGAGATTCGCACGCCGCTCAACGGTATTCTCGGTGTGTCTCAGCTGCTCAAGCGCTCTATACACAATGAAGATAATCGCGAGCAGGTGGATGTACTGTGTAATAGTGCGGAACATTTACTGGCGGTACTTAACGATATCTTGGACTTCTCAAAGATTGAGCAAGGGCAGTTTAATATTCAAAAGAAAGACTTCCGTTTAGGGGAGTTAGTTAATACCTTAGACAGCATCTATCGACCGCTGTGTGAAGATAAATCCGTCGAATTTACCATTGTGAATCACTTGGTTGATGACATTGAAATCAATACCGACCAAGTACGCCTCAATCAGATCATGTTTAATCTGTTGAGTAATGCTTTTAAATTCACTCATCAAGGCGGTATCTCCGTCAGCTTTGAGCTCGAGAGTATCTTTAACTCCGATCGCGCCAGCTTGATCGTTCGAGTGAAAGATTCTGGCATTGGTATTGATGAAAGCAAAATTGATGCTGTTTTTGAACCCTTTGTTCAAGCCGAAGAGACCACCACTCGTGAATATGGTGGCACTGGTTTAGGACTTACAATTGTAAAAAATCTGGTCGATATGCTGGAAGGGGACATTCAAGTCCGCAGCGTGATAGGTCAAGGCTCAGAGCTCACGATAGAAATTCCTGTAGTCGTACACGCCAAGCCGCTATTAGTCGATGCTAAGCAACAAGCTGAGGTTGAGCCAGAGGCGTTGTTTAGTCGACCTTTGAATGTGTTGCTGGTGGAAGACAATCACACCAACGCCTTTATTGCTCAGGCTTTCTGTAAGAAATATGGCATGGTCGTCACCTGGGCAAAAGATGGCTTAGAAGCGATTGAGATGGCTAAGACGATTACCTATGACTTGATCTTGATGGATAACCAACTCCCTAATCTCGGTGGTGTTGAAACCACTCAGCAGCTAAGAGGTGAGATTGGTGTGTCAGCCCCTATTTATGCGTGTACCGCTGATGCTCAAGAGTCAACTAGAGACAGCTTTATGGCCGCAGGGGCGAATTACGTGATTGTAAAGCCGATTAAAGAAGAGTCGCTCCACCAAGCGTTTGTTCATTTCAAAAACTCATACTGGAATGACACAGAGCACTAGGCTTTAACTTAGTGCTCTTTAATGGAGTCTGTTGAAGAGAAGTAACTAATTTTCTGCCTTTATATCGAGCCAGCGACAAAGGCTTGTTCCAATAGCAGCGTTTTCAACTCATCACTCATATCTAGGTGTTCAGGGAATTGGATACCTAGCAGCCAGCCTTGTCTTTGCCTTTTCTTACTTACCACCTTGTAGACAAGATCGTCATCTAAGTACTCATTTAAGTCAGAATTAACTTTTATCTTCCAGCCGACATCAATATCTGATTGCTGGGTAAGATAGATACCGCACCCTGACGCTGAAAAGTCGACTAGTGTGGCATCCAGCGACAAGGTATCAAAAGTGACTTCACAGCTGAGACGTACTTTATACCTTTCGTGTTCACGAATAGGCTTGGTTGCAAAGTTTGAGGGTGGGCGAAGGAAGATTAGATGTGCTGGAGAGGTGATATGAGCCAGTACATTGGTTTTGAACGCGACAATGTGCCCAAGTTCGGTGTCGGTAATCGCACGAACAATAATATCAACGTTTGTGAGCTTTCTCAGCGTCAGTGCTTCTGTCGCTTTTTGCGTAAGCTCTAGGATGAGGTACTGATCTTCTTTGTGTCCGATATAAAGTGTACTGATCTGGATTGAGTCGTCTGGGCCAAATTCCAATACACCTGCTGTTTTTGTACCTGGCTTTAGGTATCTGAACAGTTCTAAGTTTTTATCTTTATGCATATTCGTTACTGAACAATGTTAATCGTTTGATAAAATAATATAACGCCCTGATAAAACTATGTCATTAGTTTCATTGAAGTAATTAGCAGCGTACAACAAAAAAGTGAATCGCTATCTCAAGTAAACAACGGCTTACTCTTGTCGTAAAACAAGATACACTGCTGACAGATATATACTTGATGGAGAAATAGTAAATGGAACTGGAAACCTTATTGAATACTCTGGCTGAAACCCCAGAGGCCGTGCAATTTGAAGATACAATGCAAGTGATCGAAGCTCACTATGATTTTTCTGAGCGCGAATTTCGCAATGGTCAGGTAGTGAACGCTGCAGGGCAGAATAATGGTTCGTGTAAGATTTTTGCTTTTGGTTTAGAGCAAGGCCTATCAGCAGAGCAAACACTTGCTTGTTTTGGTCAATTTTATCGTAACGACGTGCTAGGTTTTCCTGAGAACAGCGACCATCAAAATATTCGTAACTTTATGGTTCATGGCTGGAATGGTATCCAGTTTTCTCAGCCTGCGCTGGTTGCAAAAGTGAAGTAGACACTAACCAGGTAACGATTAGGTCGAAATTTAATCTCAGTATTTTGAAGCGAGAAAACAACCTCTCGCTTTTTTTGTCTATGTTGAACTGGCTAGTAACTTGCTATCCAGTAACTTACTAAATGGGCTCTAAACTACTGAACGGGCAGGGCAGACAAGCACTTACGACACATACAAACTCCAGCCTTTGGAATATCGCTAGTATCTCGTTTTTCTAACTCAAAACACCAACACGTCTCTTTGCCCGCACTGATATCGCATTGAGCTGGCTCATTACACTGTGGACATTGGTGAGTCGAACTCGCGCCACTAAGATTATCCATAACCGACGTTTGCTCTTCTTCAGATAAGCCTTTCCAACCTATAATTTCATCCATTGTTCGAAAGCAGCCACTACACATTCCGCCATTATTTTTACAAGCCGCTCGGCAAGGTGTTTTCATTTCTCTAACCTGTGATTCATTTGGGCTGAAATGTAGCATATTTGTTTCTTCTTGAAGAGCCGTTAAGCTAAGAAATTACTCAGTTAAATTTAGAAATGACCTCGTAATTTTTAGGCTTTTCATGTAGCATCTCGCCCCTTTTGTTGAGTGGGGGGATATTATGTTTATTGGATTTGATTATGGAACAGCGAACTGTTCTGTCGCGGCGATGGTTAATGGAGAGCCAAGCCTGTTACCGCTAGAAGGTAACAACCACTATATTCCCTCAACCGTGTTTGCGCCTACTCGTGAGAGTGTTTCTGAACATCTATTCCGCCACTTGAATATCAAGCCGAGTGATGCGATCGGTGAGCAAGTACTACGACGTGCGATTGCGCTGAACAGAGAAGAGAGTATCGACTTAGTGCCAGAAGACATGGCATTTGGTCAGGCTGCGTTGGACTTATATTTAGAAGACCCTCGCGATGTTTATTATGTTAAGTCCCCTAAATCTTTCCTTGGCGCGAGTGGACTGCATGATGTGCAGGTGAGCTTTTTCGAAGATTTAGTGTGCGCCATGATGGCAAATATCAAGAATCAAGCCGAACTCACGACTCAAGAGCAGATCAAGCAAGCTGTTATCGGCCGACCAATTAACTTCCACGGTCGAGGTGGTGAAGAGGCGAACAGACAAGCTGAAGACATACTGTCTCGCGCAGCTAAGCGTGCCGGTTTCCTTGATATCGCTTTTCAATTTGAGCCCGTAGCCGCAGGCCTTGATTACGAAAGCACATTAACTGAAAACCAAACAGTATTGGTTGTTGATATTGGCGGTGGTACCACCGATTGCTCATTATTAGAAATGGGACCAACGTGGTCTGGTAAAGCGGATCGTACCCAGAGCTTGTTGGCACACAGTGGGCAAAGGGTAGGGGGGAATGACCTCGATATCTATCTTGCATTCAAACAACTGATGTCACCTTTTGGTATGGGCAGCAAAGGCATTTCGGGTATTGATATGCCACTGACTCAATTCTGGAACCCAATTGCGATTAATAATGTTGAAGCTCAAAAGAACTTCTATTCAAGAGAAAACCTAGCGGCATTAAAATTACTTCGTAAAGAAGCGTCAGAGCCTCAAAAGCTAGAACGTTTGATGAAGGTTTATCACGACACTTTGGGTTACGGTATTGTGCGTAGAGCGGAAGAGGCCAAGATTGCGCTGGCAGAATCCCCTCAATATCGTGCTGCGATTAATGTTGCCTCTGAACTGGTCGAGGTAGATATCTCAGTCGAACAGATGGTTGAAGCGATTGAAACACCAAAGTCTAAGATGATTGAGTTGGTTAAAGAAGCGATTCAACAAGGCCAGAAAAAGCCAGATGTAATCTACATGACGGGTGGTTCCGCTCGTTCACCGATACTTCGTGAAGCCGTACAACAAGCTGTGCCGAATGTACCGATTGTGAGTGGTAATTACTTCGGTTCAGTAACTGCAGGTTTAGCTCGTTGGGCTGAGGTTTGCTTCAAATAAGAGTTCAATGATGAGTTATGAAGGGCAACCAGTCGCTGATTGGTTGCCCTTTTTTTGTTTTTCTCTAATGAACTTTCTATTGAACGATTTTTCCTAGCTCATATTGGGATTTGTTTCACAAAGCTAAATATTTCAGCTGAGCTCTACGTGTTACAAAATGTTTCAAAGGCAAAGGCGAGCCTCTCGATGGTCTGATGAGTTACCTTGGGTTTAGATTTTTAATGCTTTTTTAGTGATTATAAAATCAAAAATAATCAAAGTATTTATCTCAAAGAATGAAAGGAGATCCCAGCAATTGTCGTGTTAATCAACTGTTTTAAAGGGTATTTTTGTTTTTTATAGTGCGATTTTTTTTATTTTATATATTTTAATGCAACTTTCTTGTCATTCGTATATTAGGGTTTGCCTACTTGTTAAATGCAGGTAACAACTTCTCCGTAAGCACGAGGTTGTTAGTGAATAACTCACCCAGTTACATAATGGACATGACAAATGAATAAGAAACTTTTAGCGCTAGCAATTTCTGGTGCAGTATTTGGTACACAGGCAGTTGCAGTAGAACTTTACAACGAAGACGGCACAACATTCTCTGTTGGCGGCCACGTTTCAGTTGCAGTTGGTGATGTAAACAGCGATGACCGCCTTAACAGCGACGACATCGGTGTAGAAACTGTTTCTCCACGTATCAACTTCGGTGCAACTCATGAACTTGGTAACGGCTTTACTGCTGATGCTAAAGGTGAATGGGCGCTAAACATGCTAGACGGTGGTGATCAGTCATTCAAAACTCGTCTTGGTTACGTTGGCCTTTCTCACGATGATTACGGTCGTGCAGCAGTAGGTACTCAATGGGCACCTTACTACAACGTTGCTGGTGTAGCAGATATGCCAATCGCATTTGCGAATGACTTCATCTACGAAGATCACGGTAATCTAGGTACTGGTCGTGCTGAAGAGATGGTGAGCTACGCTAACGCTGTGGATTTCGGTAACGCTGGTTCTCTAAACGTAGGTGTTGCATGGCAAGGCCGCAAGACTGATAAAGTTTCAGATACAAACACAAACAAATACGGTAACCGTGCTCAAATTGCATTGAACTACGCAATTGCTGATTTCACAGTAAACTACGCATACAACACTGGTGACGTTACATTTGGTAACATTGGCGGTGGTTCTAAAACTGCTGATTCTAACGTAGTGAGTGCTACTTACGGTTCTTACGGTTCTGAAGGTCTATTCTTAGCTGGTGTTTATGCTATGAATAACTACATGAACTCAAGCGCTGGTGTTGCTTTAGAAGAGACAGTTGCAGTTGAATTACTTGCTTCTTACGCACTTTCTAACAGCCTTAACCTAAGCGTTAACTACGAAGCTGTAGAAGATGACAAGATGAGCGAAACAGTATTTGCTACAACTGCTCTACAAGCTGAATACAACTTCACATCTCAGTTCGTAGGCTTCGCTGGTTACCAATTCGACCTACAAGGTTCTGGTGAGTACAAAGAGAAAGCTGACGACCAATGGCTACTTGGTGCTCGTTACTACCTATAAGTCGCAGACTGATTTAGCATAGTGTTTACTCCTTAGGTTTACCTTTTAGGATACTGTCCTAGACACCATGCTAAGCCCTCTCAAACCTTTTGGTTAGAGAGGGCTTTTTTCGTTTTGGGCTTTTGTCTTGAATGGTGATTTCGCACTATTGCGACCTTCGTATAAACGCTTTCAAATCATCGAATTGAGCTAAAGATCAGAATTTAGATCTTAGTAACCATCTTGTCGAAGACTCTCATTTTATGATGCGGTAAACTCTGCGTTCCAAGAATAGTTCAGGGACAAACTATGAGCAGCGTTGTAGATCAGGAACAATTGATGAATTCGAAACGAACCGCAACACCGACCAAGGTGCTGTGTGTTGGGCGTAACTATGTCGATCACATTGAAGAACTTAACAACGCGATCCCTGACTCTATGGTGGTGTTTAATAAACCAAGCACCAGCGTGACTTCCTCTCTTTCTTCGTTTCATCAAGAAGCACTGCACTATGAAGCTGAAATCTGCTTTATCGTTGAAAATGGCCAATACTCAGCCGTGGGCTTAGGGTTAGACCTCACCAAGCGTGAGTTGCAAAGTAGCTTAAAAGCGAAAGGCTTACCTTGGGAACGCGCCAAGGCGTTTGATGGTTCCGCTGTCTTGAGTCGCTTTGTTCCAATTGATAACTTAGACCTTGCAGACTTAAACCTAGAGTTGTTTATTAACTGTGTTCGTGTTCAGAAAGGACATGTTGAGCAGATGCTTTACTCTCCAAAAACTATCCTAGAAGAGCTGTCTTCTTATACCACCTTACTAGACGGCGATGTTGTGATGACAGGTACGCCAAAAGGTGTTGGGGCCGTACATCGAGGCGATATCTTCCTTGGTCGCCTAAAGTGTGGCGATACGACATTGATTGAGATCGAATGGGTAGCAAGTTAATTAGTCTTTTCTATTTAGTTAATAAATTGGCTTTGTCGCTTAATGTTGGTTTTTAATTCGATTAAATAAACGTCGAACAACTGATTGCATCTGGAAGGGTGTTGGTAATTGATATAAAATCCGCCTCCGTTTTTATCAATGCTGACCCTCATGATCGACTTAACCATTTTACCTGTCTACCTGACTGCCGTTGTTGCACTTCTTCTTTTACCTGGCCCTGATATGTTACTGATTGCGAGTTCAAGCATGAGCTATGGCCGTAAGGTCGGCGTGTTTGCAAGCCTAGGTAATGCGACTTCTGGAATCATTCTGACAGTATTAGCGGCTATGGGTGTATCAGCATTGATCGCAATGAGCCCAATAGCGCTTAAAGCTCTCCATTTGTTAGGCGGCGCATACTTGTTGAAGATGGGTTGGGATTGCCTGCGAACAGAGCAGGGTAATGCGCCGGAGTTAAACGATAATTTTGCTGCAAAAGCCTACTATCAAAGAGCGCTAATCAGTAACCTGCTTAATCCTAAAGCGTTGGTTTTCTTTGTGATGTTTCTGCCTCAGTTTGTGTCGACGAATATTGAAGCGACTTCCGGTCAGCAGATGCTTGTTCTGGGTTTATTACTGAATGTTCTCGGCTTAACGTTTAACTTTTTGCTGGTGGCGTTAGTGGGTACGATTGGTAAATCTCTCGTAGAAAACGCGAAGTTTCGTACCTATCAACAGAAAGTCATGGGCGGAGTTTTCATCGTGTTAGCTATCTGGATGTTGTCTTCTTTCTTTACTTCGTAGACGAATCAAATCAGACATCTTCTCGTGGTTAGCCGCTGAGACAAAAATGGACGCTACGAGCGTCCATTTTTTATATTTAACCGTTACATGTTGAACGCGCTAAATCGCTATGAATTCAACTCTTGTTGGTGTTGTTCAATCAGTTTCTCCATGTACTTCTCACCGCGCAGGCGAGTGTCTTCGTAGGTTTCTGTCCCTTCAAATTTTGTCACCGTCTCATAGTAGACCTTAACTTTTGGCTCAGTACCGGAAGGTCTTACGATAATGCGTGAACCATCTTCGAGATGATAGATGAGTACGTCACTTGCAGGCAGGTTAATGGCTTCAGTATTGCCTCCAATGACGAAGCGTAAAGAAGACTGCAAATCTTCAATTACAGAGATAGCGACACCGTTGATTGCTTTAGGCTGTGCCGAGCGGAGCTTAGAACCAATCGATGGTGAATCTGGGTGAAGCGCGATACTGCGTTGTGCGTTGGTGTGGACACCATGTTCCAACGATATCTGAGCAAGAAGATCCCAAACTGTTCGGCCTTGAGATTTCAGCTCCTCAACCAGTTGAGCGAAAACAACGATGGCAGACAGCCCATCCTTATCTCGAACCTGAGTACCAATCGTATAGCCTAGCGCTTCTTCATAGGCGAATAAGAACTCATTGCTTTCGTCTTCTAATTGCATGCCGATATTGGCTAACCATTTAAAGCCTGTCAGTGTTTGGAAATAAGTCGCCCCGTGGGATTGAGCTACTTTTTCAAGCAATGTTGAAGATACGATACTGTTACCAACTAATTGGTTTTTGGTATGCGGCTTTGAGAGTAGATAATGAGCGAATAGCACACCGACTTGGTCACCTGTTAGCATTTTGTATGAGCCATCATCTGTTCTCACTGCAACCGCAAATCGGTCTGCATCTGGATCGTTGGCACAAGCAATGTCGGCATCGACACTTTTTGCTAAGTTAACCACCAGATCCATCGCGCCTTTTTCTTCCGGATTCGGGAAGTTGACGGTCGGGAAGTTACCATCGGGCTCTCTTTGCTCGGCGACGCTGAACACCTTATGGAAACCAGAATCGTGAAGTAGATCCTCGGCCATTTGTGCGCCGACACCATGCATTGCGGTATAGGTGATGGTGGTGTTCGCCGATTCGATCTCGTCACTCACGTATGGGCTCTGATTGATCGCAGCGCGGTACGTTTGATAATAGCCTTCAGTTAACCACACCAACTTACCTTGCGTCTCAGCGTCACTTAGGCTCATTAAAGGGAGCGGCTTGGTCGATGCGATATCGATTTCAGCGGCAATACCCGCATCGTGAGGAGGAATGATTTGAGCGCCATTCTCCCAGTACACTTTGAAACCATTGTATTCCGGTGGGTTGTGGCTGGCCGTCACCACAACGGCAGCTGCGGCGTTGAAGTGCTCAATACCAAAGGCAACGATAGGGGTCGCCGCGACGTTCGAGGTTAGATAAACCTTAATGCCTAAAGCCGTGAGTACGGAAGCGGTATCAATCGCGAACTGCTTTGAATCTAAACGGCCGTCATAACCGACGACCACACCGCGAATGGTCGCATTAGCGACATGTTCGATTAAGTAGTGGCCGAGCCCGGTTGCTGTTTCCTGTATGACTAAACGGTTCATTCGATTTGGGCCGCATCCAACTTTGCCTCTAAGTCCTGCCGTTCCGAACTCTAATCGTTGAGTAAAGCGGTCTTCAAGTTCGTCGTCCATTCCCTCATCGATGAGGTGTTGAAGTTCTTCACGAGTTCTTGGATCTGGGTCTCTCGCTAACCAATTCATTGCATCTTGCATAATCACTAAACCTATTAATGTCTGTATGACTTACCGTTGATTTAATTTAAGTGATATTGATTCTCATTTCCATGAAGGCAATCGTAAAACTCGATATAAAATAAATTCCAACGGCAAGAGGGCAAGTAGATTAAGCCACTTCAAATAATTGACTGTTTAGTAAGTAAACTTACCTTGAATAATTGGATATCACTAACTAGCCTTTTACATAAATATAACAAAATTTAACAAATTCGCCGTTTTTGAATCTTTCATGGAAACCTCCAGCGCTTTTGAACCGTATTAGTTCTTGGGTTATATGAGGTCAGTAGCCTGCTCACAGCCTAGTTCCATGTGAGTTGTAGATTGAGATTCAGCCTTTTCATGTGTAGCCGGAATAACAATGAATGTTGTCCAGCTCTTCATGACATATAGCTCGCAACGACATTTAGGTCGCAAGTATCCAATTAGGAAGGACAAGGAGAGATCTTTTGAAAAGATTACTGGTTAGGCTAGCGTGGCTTTTGAAGAGTTTTGTTGTGCTTTTAGTATCGCCTTTAGTGCACGCTAGCAGTGATTACAACATGACTCAAGGCGTCACTGAGATCAGTGGTAAGGTGTATGAACTTCATATGCTGATCTTCTACATCTGTTGTGCGATTGCCTTTGTTGTTTTTGGTGTGATGTTTTATTCGATTTTGAGGCACAGGAAATCGAAGGGCGCAGTTGCTGCCCATTTTCACGAAAGCACGAAAGTCGAAATTCTTTGGACCATCATTCCTATTATTATCCTTATCGCTATGGCGATACCCGCCACTAAAACCTTAATAGCGATGGAAGACACATCCCAATCAGATCTGACCGTTAAAATCACAGGGTCACAATGGAAATGGCATTACAGCTATTTTGGTGAAGACGTCGAATTTTTCAGCCTTCTAGCGACCAGTGACAAAGAGATTGAAGGCCTCGAAGTGAAAGGCGCGCATTACCTGCTAGAAGTTGATAAGCCGCTGGTACTGCCTGTTGACCGTAAAGTCCGTTTCTTGATGACTTCCGATGATGTGATTCACTCATGGTGGGTGCCAGCATTCGCCGTTAAGAAAGATACCATTCCGGGCTTTATTAATGAGGCTTGGACTAAGATAGATGAGCCTGGTGTTTACCGAGGGCAGTGTGCAGAGTTGTGTGGTCGTGCCCATGGTTTCATGCCGATCGTGGTGCATGCCATGGAAGAAGATGAGTTTGACGCATGGCTAGCGGAGCAGAAAGAGTTAGCGATAGCCGAACAACAAGCCGCAAAAGATGCATTAGATGCGTCACTTTCCTTGGCGGAGTTGAATACCATCGGTGAAGAGGTTTACAAAACTCGATGCGCGGTTTGTCACCAAGCAAACGGTGAGGGCATTCCTGGAGCATTCCCTGCCATCAAAGGAAGTCCTATTGCCCTTGGTGATGTGGATGTTCATATCGACACAATTGTTTATGGTCGTGGCGGTACGGCGATGCAAGCATTCGATAATCAGTTAACCGAGAAAGAGATCGCAGCGGTAGTAACTTATCAACGAAACGCTTGGGGTAATGATACCGGCGATATTGTTCAGGCCTCAGATATCAACGCTTATAAGGCGAAGCAAGAAGGCAGTTCTGAAAGCTCAACGGATGATGCACAAAATGATGCTAAGGATCAGTTATGAGTTCACCAATCAATAAGCCGGTGAAATCGGCTCCAGCAGAAGATCAAGTACTGAGCCATTCTGCGGAAGGCACCTTGGGCAATAATGATTTGCCTGTTGATGATCACGATTCACATGCGGCACCTAAAGGCTGGGCTCGTTGGCTGTATTCAACCAATCATAAAGACATTGGTACACTTTATTTGTGGTTCAGCTTTGCAATGTTCTTAACGGGCGGCGCAATGGCGATGGTGATCCGTGCGGAGCTGTTCCAACCGGGTTTGCAACTCGTTGAGCCAGATTTCTTCAATCAGATGACTACAGTCCATGGTTTAATCATGGTATTCGGTGCAGTAATGCCTGCATTTACGGGTTTGGCTAACTGGATGATTCCGATGATGATCGGTGCACCAGATATGGCGCTGCCGAGAATGAACAACCTCAGTTTCTGGATCTTGCCTTTTGCGTTTCTAATCTTAATCGGATCTTTGTTTACAGAGGGTGGCGGCCCGAGCTTTGGTTGGACCTTCTACGCGCCACTCTCGACAACTTATGGCCCAGACAGTACCGCGCTATTCGTATTCTCAGTTCATATTATGGGGATCAGTTCGATCATGGGGGCGATTAACGTCATCGTAACCATAGTGAACATGCGCGCTCCGGGTATGACTTGGTTCAAGCTACCGATGTTCGTATGGACATGGTTAATTACCGCTTTCTTGCTGATAGCCGTGATGCCCGTGCTCGCGGGTGCGGTGACCATGGTACTGACTGACAAATATTTTGGGACTAGCTTCTTTGATGCCGCTGGTGGTGGGGACCCGGTGATGTTCCAGCACATATTCTGGTTCTTTGGGCACCCCGAAGTGTACATCATGATCTTGCCATCTTTTGGTATTGTCTCAGCCATCATCCCTGCATTCAGTGGTAAGCGCCTGTTTGGTTATCACTCGATGGTTTATGCGACCTGTAGTATCGCACTGTTGTCATTTTTGGTTTGGGCACACCACATGTTCACCACGGGTATGCCAGTATTTGCCGAACTGTTCTTCATGTATTGCACCATGTTGATAGCGGTGCCGACCGGTGTGAAAGTCTTCAACTGGGTGGCGACCATGTGGCGGGGTGCTTTGACCTTTGAAACACCAATGCTGTTTGCGATTGCCTTCATTGTTTTGTTTACGATTGGCGGGTTATCTGGATTGATGCTCGCTATCGTGCCAGCTGATTTCCAATACCACGATACTTATTTTGTTGTGGCTCACTTCCATTATGTTCTGGTAACCGGTGCCGTGTTCTCGATTATGGCTGCTGCCTATTATTGGCTGCCTAAGTGGACCGGACATATGTACGACCACAAGCTCAGCCTGTGGCATTTCTGGACGTCGGTGATTTCAGTTAATGTACTGTTTTTCCCGATGCACTTTTTAGGGTTAGCGGGTATGCCGCGTCGTATTCCTGATTATGCGATTCAGTTTGCTGACGTTAACCAAGTCGTGTCGATTGGTGGTTTTGCGTTTGGGTTGTCTCAGCTAATTTTCTTATGGCTAGCGATTAAGTGCGTAAGAGGGGGAGAGCCTGCGCCAAGTAAGCCTTGGGATAGAGCTGAAGGTCTTGAATGGACAGTACCAAGCCCTGCGCCTCACCACACCTTTACCCATCCGCCGAAAGTGGATTAGAGGGCAGAACCATGAGTGATAAGCAAAGCGATCCCAATCAAGATAAAAAACAACCTAAGCGCCTGTCTAATAAGCGATCGACCAAAAAGCTGACGGGCTACTTGGTGTTGAGCGTGGTTGCGATGTTTTGCTTCGGTTTCGCTTTGGTGCCGCTCTACGATGTCATGTGTGAGGCCTTAGGCATCAATGGCAAAACTAATACTGTTTCAGCGGTGCAACCTCAGGGAATGCAGCCAGACTACTCTCGTACGGTTCGAGTCGAATTCATGTCCCACATCAAGCCAGATATGCCATGGCAGTTTTCGCCTGAAGTTCGAGTGTTAGAGGTTCATCCTGGTGAGGTGGTTCAAACTAACTACATTGCCAAAAACCTTTCTGGAGCCTCATTGGTTGGCCAAGCCGTACCGTCGGTTTCTCCAGGTATGGGGGCAACCTACTTCAATAAGATGGAATGCTTTTGCTTTAATCAGCAGCCATTGGACGGGCACAAGAGCGCAGAAATGGGTTTGATATTTTACATTGAGCCAGATATTCCAGAATCGATACATACGCTGACGCTCTCTTACACATTATTCAATATCACGAATGAGGTGGGTGCTGCGGCCAATAAATCTGAGCCTAACGTACTCGCAAGTAACTAGGAATTTACAGAACCAGTATCAACATAAGGAGTTGAGCGATGAGTTCTAAAAAGGAAGTTTATTTCGTTCCACATCAAAGCCACTGGCCATTGGTGGGTGCTGTAGCACTGTTTTTGGTCGCGGTTGGCGCTGGCTTGACGGTGCAAAACATGGGTACCGACGCCGCAGGTGGTGTGTTTGGCAAAGCGGTGTTGTTAGTCGGGTTTGCTGTGCTGCTTTACATGCTCGCAGGTTGGTTTAGCAATGTGATCACAGAATCATTGAGTGGTCTCTATTCTGAGCAGATTTCTCGTTCTTTTAGACAAGGAATGAGTTGGTTCATCTTTTCCGAAATCATGTTCTTTGGCGCTTTCTTTGGCGCGCTTTTCTATGCTCGAATGATTTCTGTGCCTTGGATTGGTGGTGCGGGCAATAATGAAATGACCCATGAAGTATTGTGGCCGATGTTCCAATCAATTTGGCCACTAACGACGACCCCTGATGGCGTAACGACACAAGCCATGCCTTGGCAAGGTATCCCGCTTAAGAACACCATTATTCTGCTGCTTTCCTCTGTGACGCTGCACATGGCACATATCAGTCTTGAACAAAATAAGCGTATGGCTTTGATCGTGTGGTTGGAGATAACCATTGTTCTGGCTGGCTTCTTCCTGTTCTTCCAAGTTGAAGAGTATCTTCACGCTTATCAAGAGATGGGGCTGACACTTCAGTCTGGCATCTACGGTAATACCTTCTTTTTGCTGACTGGGTTTCATGGCTTACATGTCTGTTTAGGGACGATCTTTTTGATTGTGTTGCTGGCAAGGGTTGCGAAAGACCACTTCACTCCGAAAGACCACTTTGCGTTCCAAGCGGGCAGTTGGTATTGGCACTTTGTTGATGTGGTTTGGTTGGGCCTGTTTGTGTTTGTTTATGTACTTTAACGATTGAGCCTATAGGGGATTAATAGGGGCGAGGGTTGGGAGTTATCACTCCTGATCCCAGAGCAAGTAATAAAAGTAGCACGACAACGGCTGACCACATGACTCGACGACCTAAGAAGTGACTCAGTCTTTTACCATTGTGTTTACCTGAGGCGATTTGGATTAGACCTTTCATCAAATTGAAAGCGATGAAGAACAGCAAAGCGACCAACACAATTTTAAACAACAACACAAAGGTAGATGTCGCCATAGTGATAACTCCAAACCGATTGATTGATGATGAACACAAGTTCCGCAGTAAAGGTTTTTGGATAGCGGTTGTTTTAACTGTGGTTTCAGTCGGCGCTTTAATCAAGTTAGGTTTGTGGCAACTCGATCGTGGTAACGAGAAATTACGTTATGAACAGCAATTAGCTGAGAGAGCACATCTCTCGTCACAACCTTTAGGTGTCGTTATTTCTGAGTTGCGAGAGCTGGATTTATCTGGTCAAGAGTCATTAAATCCTCAAACCCTAAACGGGTTAAAGGCTGATGTTGAATTAGTCAATACGAGCGGCTTGATGCTCTTGTTAGACAACCAGATAAGCCAAGGAACGGTAGGGTATGTGATTTACATGTTGGGTGAGGTTCGCTTTGAAGATGGAAACCAGTCCTTAGTGGCTGAAAAACAGTTGTTGATCGATCTTGGGTTTGTTCCGGCAAGTAATGACAGAAGAGAACTACCGCAATTAGGAAGTATCACTGTACCAACCAAAATGTCAGGGCGCTTGTATACACGCTCAATTAATCCTTTAAGTCATGAGTTGGGTTTAGAAAATACGACACCGAATAGAATCCAAAACCTAAACATAGCAGCGTTATCACAGTATACAGGAAAAGAAGTGCTGCCCTTTGTCTTCCAACCTCAGAGTTTAGATTCATGGCCCTATGAAATGTTATGGCGTCCAACGGCGATGAGGTCTGAGAAGCATTTTGGTTACTCATTTCAATGGTTTGTTATGGCTGCGGTACTTTTGTTTTTGATGTTGTTGATTGGCTATCAGTACCTAAAAGCAACACCTATCACGAGGAATAAGGATGGATAAATCTCAAGCACAAGTGAACAGGGAAATTACCGAGGCAAACATGGCTGAGCTCAGAAGCCGTCGTACTAAAGGACGCTTGGTATTAATCGGACTCGTTTTAATTTTCGCTTTGCCAGCCATTATCGCCAAAACTGTGTTGGATCAGAATTGGTATACGTCAGGTGTCACTAACTCAGGCGAATTGGTAGAACCAAGAATTACACTAGCGGATTTTGGCGTAACGGTACCCATGGCAGGAGAGGGTTGGGTTGTGGGGTATATCGCACCGATGGAGTGCGAAAGCTTGTGTGAACAACAGCTTCATTATTTGAATCAAAGCTACTTAGCGTTAGGGAAAAACAAAGAGCGAGTGACCGCCGTTGTTTTCGTCTCAGAAGGTAACTCGTTGTCGGGTTCGCTCAACAAGCCTGATTTATCTTTGTTAGCTGGTGGTGATCAGTTAAGCACCGAGTTTTCGCCGGCTTCCATTGTCATTATTGACCCGCTAGGACAGTTGGTTATGGAGTACAAAAGCGTGTCGGAACCGTCGCAGTTAGTCGGGCAATCCAAAGGTATGATTCATGATTTAAGAAAGCTACTTAAGCTGTCACGAGTTGGGTAGTTGATGGCGCAAATGCTTGAGCTTAAGCAGCGAAAGGGAATAAGTATAGGGAGATAAGTGATGCAGAATAAAGCCCCTGATTTACTGATGCTTGTGATGAGATTAACTATCTTGTTAACCCTTACCGTGATTGTTCTCGGAGCTTATACACGCCTGTCTGATGCTGGCCTTGGCTGTCCTGACTGGCCTGGGTGCTATGGAAAGATTACCGTTCCCTCGAATACCCAAGCCGTTAATCAAGCCAATCTACAATTTCCAGAACGAGCTCTCGAAGCAGACAAAGCTTGGATAGAGATGATCCACCGCTACTTTGCAGGAACATTAGGGCTGCTTATCTTTGTCGTTGTTGCTTGGTGTATTAAAAAGAATATAACAGCTGCTGGTCTTCCGTTACTTATCTCTGCCACTGTGATTTTTCAGGCTTTGCTTGGAATGTGGACGGTGACTCTTAAGTTGATGCCCGTTGTGGTTATGGCGCATTTGATGGGGGGCTTCACGTTGCTGTCACTGTTGTGTCTGCTCTACTGCCGTTTGTCTCAATTCCAAAGCCGTTTTGGCGAGGCTTCTTATTCTCCAACACTTAAATTTTGGGCGTTGTTTGGGTTACTCATTGTGGTTGGGCAGATACTGCTTGGTGGTTGGACATCGTCAAACTATGCCGCTTTGGTGTGTACCCAATTGCCTATTTGTGAAGGTAACTGGATGAGCTACCTCGACTTCAAAAATGCGTTCGATTTTGCTCAACATGGACACGATAACTATGAGTTTGGTGTGTTGGGATATCCCGCAAGGCTCACCATCCATGTCATGCACAGGTTCGGGGCTATTGTGGCTACGTTAACGGTGCTGATGATCGTGTACCAGTTATGGAAGTTTGGCCAAGCGCCTCACCAAAAGCTGAGCGTGACTGTCGCAATAGTCTTGTTTACTCAAATCAGTCTTGGGATCAGTAATGTATGGTTTCATCTGCCAATTTCAGTCGCGGTTTTGCATAACCTAGTCGCAGCGATGTTGCTCATCAGCATGGTTGTAACCAATTTTGTCGTGTGGCAACGCAAACCAAGTCAGAGCTTGGTGAAAAACAGTGTATTACAAGGAGGTAATCATGGTCAGTAGAACGTCAACACAGTATGAAGTGGTGGCTCAAGACGCAGCCTTAACTCATAAGATAGCAGCCAACAATGACATAGCTTTAAGTAGCGAAATTGCTGCAAGAAACAAAGCCACTTGGAAAGTTTATTTAACGCTGACCAAGCCTAAAGTGGTGGCTTTGATGTTGCTGACGGCATTGGTTGGGATGTGCTTGGCCGTGCCGAATGGATTGCCTTTGCAACAAACTGTGTTCGGAATGATTGGGATAGGGTTAATGGCAGGTTCAGCGGCTGCGTTTAACCACTTGATCGATAAAAAGATCGACGGCCAGATGACTCGAACAAATCGACGCCCTTTACCATCCGGTGAACTGAGTAGTGTGCGTGTGTTCAGCTTTGCCGCGGGTATCGGCTTACTTGGCTTTGCCACGTTAATGGTGTGGGTCAATCAACTCACCGCTTGGTTAACCTTTGCAAGCTTGTTGGGTTACGCAGTGATTTATACCATGTACTTAAAACGAGCGACGCCACAAAACATTGTGATCGCAGGGATCGCAGGCGCAATGCCTCCGCTGTTGGGCTGGACGGCGGTTACCAATGAACTGCATTCAAATGCTTGGTTGTTGGTGATGATCATCTTTATTTGGACACCTCCTCATTTCTGGGCGTTGGCAATTCATCGTCGTGATGAGTATGCCAAAGTGAATATCCCCATGCTGCCTGTGACCCACGGAATCGAATACACCAAGACTTCTATTTTGCTCTATACCTTGCTGCTAAGCATCGTATGTATATTGCCGGTATTGGTCGGCATGAGTAGCTGGATATATTTGAGCGCTTCTTTGGTTCTCAACGGCGGTTTTATTTATCACGCTTGGGTTCTTAAATATCGTGATGAACCTAATATGGCGATGAAGACCTTTAAGTTCTCCATCTATCATCTCATGATCTTGTTTGTTGCTTTGTTGGCGGATCATTATTTGCTCTGATAGCTCTGTACAGATTAAACAAGGTTATCCCCATATCAAAACCAAACCTTTGGTTTCCACTAACCGAACCCTGACACGCCATGTATGAAAAACCGGACAATTGATTGGTATGAATTATATAAAGGAGCCGGTATGGAATTCACAGAACTAGACAGAGACGCGTTGTATCAAACGTGGATGTCACAAAAATCGAGAATGCGAATTACGCAGATGGAGTTTTCAAAAAAGCTAGGCATGAACCAGCTTGATTTCTCAAGAGCTCTAAGAGGGGAGACGCCATTAACCATGTCTTTCATTAGTCATTTTTGTCGTTTACTTCATTTGGAACCAAGGAATGTATTCCCCTCGCTAAAAGAGGGCAATGAATCGGGGCCTAAAGTGGTCTACCTGAAAAGTAGAATGAGTGTTGATGGTGAGATCCAAAATGCTTATATTGAAGGAAATCAGGTAATTGTAGAGTACGCACACACTGTTCAACATGATTAATTTTAGAGTTAGCTCTGATTTTTAACCCCCTTTTTCTACAACCTTTTCACATAGGGTATGTCATACTTAATTAGATTCCTTAATTTTGACTAAGTGCGTTATGAACCCTTTAAAAGTCCTTTTGCTTGTTGCAACCAGCATTTTCTTGCTTGGTTGTGCAGGCGGCCCAATTAGAACCGCTACTAAATTTACCAGCTACGAAGATTTTCAGGCTGGGCCTGACGGAGGCGTCGACTAGGTTTGGGCAAGGGTTGGGCTACGTGACGCACAGCGTTTGAAATCCAAGTTAGATGATTACGACTCTGTAGTGATCGACCAAATTTTTGTTTTAGCAGAAGAAGGTTCGTTGGATCAGGAAGAGATTCAGGAACTCACTGAGCACATGGTTGCGCGCTTGGAAGATAAAATATCGCCTCATAAAACGATCGTCGATGAACCGACAGGAAAAACGCTCCGCTTGAGTATCGCTCTGAGTAACGTTGAAACGCCCAATCCGCTCTTAGCTGTAACGAGCAGCGTTCTGCCGTTTGGTCTTGCGATGTCAACCATATCTAAGGTCACGACTGGTGAGCACACCAATGTTGGGAGTGCGAGTGTAGAGTTATTGGTCAGTGATGCTCAAGAGGGCACACCACTGTTTGCAGCCATCGACCGTGAAGCGGGTAACAAAGATTTTTCAACCATGATTGATTCGCTGGATGATGCCAAAGACGCGATCAACTATTGGGTTGAACGTTTAGGTGATACTCTACACAACATAGATGACGCATAGTAAAGACCGAATAATGCTAGAGAAAGAGAACCTGATTAAGTTGGCTCGAATGCAGATGCCATTTGGAAAGTACGCGGGTCGTACACTGATTGACTTACCTGAAGAATATTTGCTGTGGTTTGATAAAAAGGGATTCCCGTCTGGCAAACTCGGCGATTTATTGAAACTGTGCCTTGCTCTGAAAATTGAAGGGCTTGATAGTGTCGTCAAGCCATTGAAAAGAATGTAATTAAATAAAAGCTCACGCTGATCACGTGAGCTTTTTTGTTTTTGAGTTCGACACAATTTTACATGCATGATGTAGCTTGAAGAATGGCTCTTCTTACCTTGCTATAAAATACGCAATCGATAGCGTGTAAATAATGGTATACAGGGTGTTTTAAATATAAAACACAAAAAAAATTGCGTTTATTTTTAATTAGTGATTGAAACTAGAGTTTTTACTAGTTAAGTTACAGGGAACAAGAAGATTAGTGCTGATAGAAAGTGACGTGAGACAACGTACATTCAGCTCAAGGATAGAAAAAAGGAAGAAGTAAGCAATGTTCCAGACTGATGATGTAAGAATTAACAAAGTAAAAGAGTTATTACCCCCTGTTGCTGTTTTAGAAAAGTTTCCAGCGACAGAAGTTGCTTCTTCTACAACCTTTGAAAGCCGCAAAGCGATCCACAATATTTTAGAAGAGAGCGATGATCGCTTGCTTGTTATTGTCGGCCCATGTTCTATTCATGACACAGAAGCTGCTCTTGAGTACGGTAAACGTTTGAAAGTGTTGCGCGACGAACTTGGTGATAACCTTGAAATCGTAATGCGTGTTTACTTTGAAAAACCACGTACAACTGTTGGTTGGAAAGGTCTAATAAATGACCCGTACATGAACGATACGTTCAAGCTAAATGATGGCCTTCGTCTAGGACGTAAGCTACTGCTGGACCTAACTGACATGGGCATGCCAACGGCAAGCGAATTCCTAGACATGATCACGCCTCAATACGTTGCTGACCTAATCAGCTGGGGTGCAATCGGCGCACGTACTACAGAATCTCAAGTTCACCGCGAACTGGCTTCTGGCCTATCTTGCCCAGTTGGATTTAAGAATGGTACTGATGGCAACATCAAGATTGCAACAGATGCTATTCGCTCTGCTAGCGCTTCTCACCACTTCTTATCAGTAACTAAGTACGGTCACTCAGCTATCGTTGAAACAGCAGGTAACCCTGATTGTCATATCATCCTACGTGGTGGCAAAGAGCCAAATTACAGCGCAGAACACGTTGGTAAGATTAAAGAAGAGCTAGCAGCTTCTGGTCTTCCACAAAAAGTGATGATCGATTTCAGCCACGCAAACAGCTCTAAGCAGTTTAAGCGTCAAATGAACGTATCTGATGACGTAAGCGCACAAATTTCTGGTGGCGACAAAGCTATCTTTGGTGTGATGATTGAATCTCATCTTGTTGAAGGTCGCCAAGACCTGGTTGAGGGCAAAGCTGCAACGTACGGCCAATCTGTTACTGATGCGTGTATTGGTTGGGAAGACACTGAAACAGTACT
This sequence comes from Vibrio sp. 10N.222.49.C12, assembly GCF_041475025.1. NCBI lineage: Bacteria > Pseudomonadati > Pseudomonadota > Gammaproteobacteria > Vibrionales > Vibrionaceae > Vibrio > Vibrio sp. 10N.222.49.C12. Next base: position 116,747 of record NZ_JBFRVF010000014.1, read on the forward strand.
TCGCCAGCTGGCAGACGCTGTTGAAGCTCGTCGTAACAAATAGACTAATTACAGTCAGCGATTAAGCTACTGAAAATTCAAAGCCCTTAGTTAGCAACAGCTAATAAGGGCTTTTTTGTGGATCTTAGTTGAAAACTGGAAGTGTCTGTATTCTTAAATGAGAAAAGACAGTAACTCGTCGACTTTAAGTGACAGTAAAGCTTTATCTTGTTTGGTTTCAACGTTAAGGCGTATTAATGGCTCGGTATTGGACTTTCTTAAGTTGAAGCGCCATGAGCCCATATTCATGCTGATTCCGTCTGTGTGATCGATCTCAACGGCATTATCTTGGTAGTGCGATAACACGCAAGCCATGACCTGCTCTGGGTCTGAGACTCTTCGATTGATCTCCCCGGAAGAGGGGAATCTATCTATACTAGTACTCGTTAATTGGTGAAGAGATTGTTGAGTTTTCGACATCAGCTCGATAACCAATAGCCAAGGAATCATGCCTGAATCGCAATATCCAAAATCACGAAAATAATGGTGTGCGCTCATTTCGCCCCCATAGACGGCATTCGTTTCACGCATCTTCTCTTTGATCAGTGCGTGTCCTGCTTTAATTCCAATCGCTTTTCCACCATGCGTTTTTGCGATTTCAATTGTGTTCCAGGTCATGCGCATATCGTGCAATACAGTCGTGTTAGGCTGTTTGACCAAGAATGCTTCAGCAAGCAACCCTACAATGTAATAACCCTCGATGTAATCGCCTTGCTCATCAAAGAAAAAGCATCGGTCGAAGTCTCCATCCCAAGCAATTCCAAGGTTGGCAGAATGCTCTAAAACGGCATCTCGAGTGGCTGCTTGGTTCTCTCTAATCAAAGGGTTTGGAATACCATTTGGGAAGTTTCCATCAGGGTTATGATGAACTTTGATGAAGGTGATAGGGACACCGAGTTCGTTAAATTTATTATCTAAAGCATCAATGATATGTCCTGCAACACCGTTCCCAGCATTAACCACAATCTTCATCGGTGACAGCTTTGATGGGGTTATGTACGAGAGTAGGTGCTCGACGTACGGAGCAAGAATACTGTTCGATCTACTAGAGTTACTTGGTTGTGCATGAACGAACGGTAAATTGCAGTTCAGCTCTTGATTAAGTTCTTCAATGCGTCGTTTGATTTCATCTAAACCACTGTTTTTACTGATAGGGCTAGCGTCTACACCGACCATTTTCATGCCGTTGTAATTGATTGGGTTGTGGCTGGCTGTGATTTGTATTCCGCCAATCGCTTTTAGGTAACGAGTCGCAAAGTAGACCTCTTCAGTGCCAGTCATACCTAGATCAATGACGGTAATCCCTGACTCGATTAAGCCTTTGGTCATGGCTTCTTGTAATGACAGGGAGGTTTTGCGGTTATCACGACCAATCACTACCTGCGCCAAACCATCGAGTGAGGTTTCAGGCTTAGCGGATAGGACGTATTCGCCAAATGCCTTACCGAGCAGGTAGGCGAGTGGCTCATTGATTTGTTTACCAATGACGCCGCGGATATCGTTGTTCTTAAAGCAGTTTAGGTCTAATGTTGGTTTCATCGATTTGTCGCTGCTTTATTTCGTTTGGTTGTGCTTTGATGAGTGGACTTGTTGCTTGCGCACGTCTCGCCCATAACTGTCTTGATATCGAATGATGTCGCCTTCACTTAAATGACTGCCTGTTTGTACTTCAATCATCTCGAGTGGGAGATCCCCTGGGTTCTCTAGGCTGTGAATATGACCTAAAGGGATGTAAGTGGATTGATCTTCTTCAACCAGATAGGTTTTCTCATTGTTGGTCACTTTCGCAGTACCCGCCACGACTACCCAATGTTCCGCTCTATGGTGGTGCATTTGTAACGACAACTTGTGACCGGGTTTAACGGTGATACGTTTAACTTTGTCGCGCTTGCCTAGGTCGATAACATCGTATTTACCCCAAGGTCTAAACACCTCACGATGATGCACATGTTCTGTGCGACCCGCTTGATTTAGTTGACTGACAATCGATTTAACACCCTGAACCTTGTCTTTATTTGCAACCAATATAGCGTCTTTGGTTTCGACAATAATCAGGTTGTCGACACCTACCGTCGCAACCAGCTTATTTTCAGCATGGATGTAGTTGTGTTGAGAGTCGACGGTTAACACATCACCTTCAATGACGTTATTGTGCTGATCTTTTTCGCTTACATCCCAGATCGCGGACCATGAGCCAATATCGTTCCAGCCGACATCCATCGGGATCACCGCGGCGTGCGAGGTCTTTTCCATCACGGCGTAATCGATTGAATCACTTGGACTGCTTTTGAATGCTTCAGCGTCTATACGGATAAAGTCGAGGTCGGTATTTTGCGTTGCAAGAGCGAGTTTACAAGCCGCTACTATCTCAGGGTGGTGTTCGGCGAGTTCTTTAACATAGCGTGATGCCTTAAACATGAACATGCCACTGTTCCATAAGTATTGTTCTGAGCGGATGTACTCTTCTGCTGTTGCTGTGTCTGGCTTTTCTACAAAGCATTCTATGGCGAAGGCGTGATTGATTGGCTGCTCTGTTCCATTAGTATCAGTTTGAGCACTGGAGGAAAGAGGCTCTCCCTGCTTGATATAGCCATAGCCAGTCTCTGGGGAGCTAGGTGTTATACCGAATGTCACCAGCTTGCCTTGTTTTGCATAATCAACACCACGACTAATCGCTTGTTGGAATTCAGAGGTTTTCGCGATGTGATGATCAGCAGCCAGCACTAACAAGATAGGGTCGGATGCGCTTTGTTCATTAAGCGGTGGTTTACTTAAAGCCTTTAGGGCGGCAAGCGCAATGGCTGGGGCTGTATTTCTACCGACTGGCTCTAGCAGAATACCACTATGTTGAATGTTAGCTGATCGAGCTTGTTCAGCGGCAATAAAGCGATGCTCTTCATTACAGATAATGAATGGTGCATCGCATTTACTATCCATCAAGTGCTCTTCAAGGCCTTGCAGGCGTTGAAGTGTGTGCTGAAGCATTGACTGGTCGCCGGCAATATTGAGAAATTGCTTAGGGTAAAGCTCGCGAGACAGTGGCCAGAGACGACTTCCGGAGCCGCCGGCTAGAATGACAGGTAAAATCATAGCGTGGTAATTAGGTGCATTAGAATACTGCCAGCATATTACCACGCTTCACGCTTATTACTTATCGATAACCAAGAAGGATATGACTATCGATGACCTTCCGTAGGGGAGTTCAACATGTCTTTGGGATCGCTAATATTCTGATTATCACCTAGGCTTTGAACGCTGTTATGATCTTGAACATTAGAAAAGTCTTGAGGGTCAATCTTGAGTGTCTGTGTTGGGAACGCGATGTCTGCATTGTGTTTATGAATAATCGCCAGAACCTGTAACAGAACGTCTTGCTTCACTTTGTGGTACCTGATCCAGTTGACTGTTTTTGTGAAGGTATAGATAAAGAAGTTGAGCGTTGATGGCCCAAATTTGTCAAAGTTAACGATCAACGTCTGTTTGGCATCAATATCTGGGTGGGTCTCGAGCATGGTTCTTACATCATCAACAATGAGCGCCAATTTGTCTGCATCTTGATAACGAAGACCAAAGGTTTCATTGATTCTACGATTCAACATTCTCGATGGATTCTCTACCACAATACTACTGAACACCGAATTTGGCACGTACAAAGGACGCTTATCAAAAGTGCGGATGATCGTCATGCGCCAACCAATGCGTTCGACAGTGCCTTCGATTTGACGATCGGGAGAACGTATCCAATCACCGACTTTAAAAGGGCGGTCGAAGTAAATCATCATGCCACCGAAGAAATTCGACAGTAAGTCCTTAGCCGCTAAACCGACGATCAAGCCACCAACACCACCAAAGGTGAGTAAGCCGGAAAGACTGAGCCCAAATGCCTGCATAATGGTTAGGCCGCCCATCACCATAAAGAACAAGCGAGCGACTTTCGCTATCGCTTGTACAGTGGTTTCGTCTCTGGTTTTTTGCTCTAAGACATAGGCTTCAGTGTTAGTGATCATTCGTAAGGTAAACCAAACGAATGTACAGATAATCAATATGTGTTTAAGCGTTTTTAACCAATTGATTTCATTGCCAAACTGGTCTTGAAGTATTAGCCCGATAGAGACTGTAGCAGGCCAACACCAAAGTAATGTGCTGACAGGGGTTTTTAGTGCTTCTAGCAGTAGATCGTCCCAGTGGAATGGGGTTTTCTGAACCAGAATTTCTAAGCGATTATGGATAATTCGCCAAGCTACCCAAGCGAGAAAACTCGCAATAGTGATGAATAGGACGCTGTTTGCCCAATCACTATGGCTCTGGTTGATGTAGGTTTGTACTTGGGTTATGAATTCATTCATTGTGTGTGCTGCCGCAGAAATTATGAATTGGAAATTAGCAGAAACTCGAGTTGTTCTCTACCTTTATAAATCAAGCGATTATGACAATAGTATAACCTTATTCTTGCAGAACTAACTTTTTTTGAGATAGAAACTAATGTAGGTTTGGCTATCCCGTGTAATTAAAATTTCTAAACAGGATTTCAAATGAGCGACAAACAATATGCAGTTATCGGTTTAGGGCGATTTGGTCTGTCTGTTTGCAAAGAGCTACAAAGTTCAGGGGCACAGGTACTGGCCGTCGATATTGATGAAGAGCGAGTGAAAGAAGCAGCGGCTTTTGTTTCACAAGCGATTGTTGCGAACTGCACGAGCGAAGAGACGGTGAAAGAGTTAAGACTTGATGATTACGATATGGTGATGGTGTCGATAGGCTCTGACGTTAACTCAAGCATTCTAACGACTTTGGTGGTGAAAGAATCTGGAGCAAAAGCAGTCTGGGTTAAGGCGAATGATAAGTTCCACGGCAAGATCCTCTCTAAGATTGGTGCTGACCATATCATCATGCCCGAGCGCGATATGGGTATTCGTGTTGCTCGTAAGATACTGGACAGACGCGTTCTCGAATTTATCGACCTTGGCAGTGGCTTAGCGATGACGGAGATTGTTATTGGTTCTAAACTGTTGGGTAAGAAACTTGGCGATCTTAAGCTGTGTAAAGAAAATGGTGTTGAGGTACTTGGCTTCAAGCGAGGGCCGAACCTCACTAAAGCACCAGAATTGGATGTGAGTTTAGAAATTGGGGATGTGGTGATCATCGCTGGGCCGAAAGAGACCTTATCTAGAAAGCTACGCAATTGGTAATTGGCAATAAGGTAACAGTATGAATTCGTTAAAACGAAAAGGTACTTTCTACACGCTTAAGAGTGATAAAAAGCCACGTAAAGGCTCTGAACCTAAGATTATCCTTACGAGCTTCTTAGGCGTACTTATCCCCTCTGCAATATTGTTGACGATGCCTGTATTCTCTGTGACAGGCCTAAGTTTTACGGATGCACTGTTTACAGCAACCTCGGCGATCAGTGTGACAGGATTAGGTGTTGTCGATACCGGTGAGCATTTCACCTTGGCGGGCAAAATCTTACTGATGTTCTTGATGCAAGTCGGCGGGTTAGGGCAGATGACTCTATCTGCGGTACTGCTTTACATGTTCGGTGTTAGGTTAAGCCTTAAACAACAAGCACTCGCGAAAGAAGCGCTTGGTCAAGATCGTAAGATTAACCTTCGTAAATTGGTTAAGAAGATCATCATCTTTGCATTAGTGGCTGAATTTATCGGTTTTGTATTGCTCTGCTTCCGCTGGGTACCTGAGATGGGATGGTCAACGGGCAGTTTTTATGCTCTATTTCATGCGATATCTGCATTCAATAACGCAGGTTTTGCACTGTTTTCAGACAGTATGATGAGTTTTGTTGATGATCCGCTGGTGATCTTCACCTTAGCTGGCTTGTTTATTTTCGGTGGGCTAGGCTTCACAGTCGTCGGCGACCTATCGAGTAACTGGCGTAAAGGTTTTCGACATCTTCATTTACACACCAAGATTATGCTAACCGCCACTCCGACTCTATTGTTGGTAGGTACGGTATTGTTCTGGCTGCTAGAAAGAAATAACTCAGCAACCATGGAAGGGTTATCGACTCAAGGACAGTGGCTAGCCGCATTTTTTCAGTCGGCAAGTGCTCGTACTGCTGGCTTTAATAGTGTGGATTTGTCTCAGTACACACAGCCTGCGTTGCTGGTAATGATTGTACTGATGTTGATTGGTGCAGGTTCTACCTCAACAGGTGGTGGTATTAAGGTTTCGACCTTTGCAGTAGCCTTTGTCGCAACGTGGACCTTCCTCCGTCAGAAAAAGCACGTGGTGATGTTTAAGCGCACTGTGACTTGGCAAGCGGTAACAAAGTCATTGGCCATTATTGTGGTAAGTGGGGCGTTATTAACCACCGCGATGTTTTTGTTAATGCTTACTGAAAAGGCAGCGTTTGATCGAGTCATGTTTGAGGTGATTTCTGCCTTTGCAACGGTTGGTTTAACAGCTGGCTTAACCGCAAACCTGACTGAGCCAGGTAAATACATCATGATTGTGGTTATGGTGATTGGACGTATCGGCCCCCTGACCTTGGCTTATATGCTAGCTCGCCCAGAACCTTCCTTGTTGAAATACCCTGAAGACACGGTGTTAACGGGTTAATTAGGTCCATGGGCTGATAAATAAAGCTCTGTAAATAAAAACAAAGCCAGCGATATGCTGGCTTTGTTGTCATAGGCTGATCGTTAATTGCTGAATGCCTATCCCTCAAACATCTCAACGTATTCCTCATAGCCTTCTTCTGCTAATTTATCCGCAGGGATAAAGCGCATTGCGGCTGAGTTCATGCAGTAACGTAACCCTGTTGGTTTTGGACCATCTTTGAATACATGCCCTAGGTGGGAATCGCCAAACTTACTTCGAACCTCTGTTCTTGGGTAAAGCAGCTTGTAGTCAGTAGTTGTAACGACATAAGCTTCGCTGATTGGTTGGGTGAAGCTCGGCCAACCCGTACCTGATTTGTATTTGTCTTTTGATGAGAACAAAGGCTCACCGGTAACGATATCAACATAAATACCTTCCTCTTTGTTATCCCAGTATTTGTTGTCAAATGGGCGCTCAGTAGCGTCTTCTTGCGTTACATCGTATTGAAGTGCTGTAAGCTTCGCTTTGATCTCTGCATCAGACGGTTTAACGTAGGTTTTAGCATTCGCTGTCGCATTCTTACTGTCGATGATCTGACGTAGTGTTTTAGGGTTGTCCTTTCTATCATCACCGAAGATTTTATCTAGGTACTGATCGCGGCCAGAAGCATAGCGGTAGTAGTTATAACGAACTTTACTCTTCTTGTAATAGTCTTGGTGATAGTCTTCCGCTGGCCAGAATTTTTCAAATTCAATCAGTTCTGTTTTTAGTGGTTCACCAAAGATATTAGCTTTGTCGATTTCCATCATGAAGTTCTGAGCAACATCTTTTTGTGCTTGGTTATGATAGAAAATAGCTGGTCGATAATGACGGCCTCGGTCTACAAAAGAACCTTTGTCATCGGTTGGGTCGATGTGTCGGAAGAATTGGTCAAGAACCTGTTCGTAGCTAACCACATCAGGGTTATAGGTCACGTTGATCACTTCGATGTGACCTGACTTACCCGAAGAGACCTGTTTGTAGGTTGGGTTTTCCAGTTCACCACCAGAGTATCCAGAGATAACGTCGGTTACACCTTTTAGCTTCTCTAGATCGGACTCCGTACACCAAAAACAGCCACCAGCCAGTGTCGCGATTTCACTTTTACCTGAATTGGCTGTTTTATCCATTGTATTGGCAGTGCCAGTCTGGCTTACAAACAGCGAAATCAGTGGTAGCGCAACCACGAGTGATACCAATATTTTAGATAATTTATTCATAGATACCTCATCTTGACGTTCTTCTCATTCGATTTTGAATGTACGAATAGAGACAGGTTTTAGATGGAAAAAATTGCATCATTCACAAAAAAATATGTCGCCGAGAAAATCTTGCTCATAAATGCCGCCAGTAGTAGGGTGTCAGTATTGATATCCAATAATAGACAGCGATGGCGGTTATCGTACATCTAAGGAACAACATGCAAGCAGAAGTTAAATGGGTCGAAGGCTTTAAATTCCTAGGTCAATCTCAATCTGGCCACTCTGTAGTAATGGATGGCAGTGGTGGTGCAACCGCGCCAAGCCCAATGGAAATGGTCCTTATGGCCGCTGGTGGTTGTAGCTCTGTTGATGTCGTCGATGGTTTGAAATCTGCAGGCCAGAACATCACAGGCTGTAATGCAAAACTTGAAACGACACGTCGTGAAACAGCACCAAAAATCTTTACTGTGATTAACATTCACTTTGAAGTGTCTGGTGACAACCTAGATCCTGAGTTAGTGGCTAAAGTATGTGCTGATTCGTTAGAAAAATACTGTTCAGTATGTCTAATGTTAGGTGCTGGCGTAGAAATGACTCACAGCTGGGAAATCGTTTAGTTTTCGGTTTGTACAGCCTAGCTTGGGGCCGGTACTTTTCGGCTTACGGCTTATTAGTAAAGACAGATACAGAAAAGGGCGGAGCACTTTGAGTGCTCCGCCCTTATTATTTCGGCTAAGGTAGAGTGCTGTTATTCAGCAGTTTCTACGATAACTTCTTCAACTTGTACTTCTTCTTGGTATTCGAAACCAGGGATCGTTGCGTCAACACGACGGTTTTGAGCACGACCTTCAGCTGTATCATTTGATGCAACTGGGTTCTCTTCACCTTCGCCAGTAGCAGTGATACGCTCAGCTTCGATACCTTGCTCTTCGATGTGTGCAGCAACTGCAGCAGCACGTTTCTTAGAGATCATCATGTTGTATTCAGCAGCGCCTGTTGAGTCAGTGTGACCAACAACAACAATAGTCGATTGAGGGTGAGCTTTAAGAACTTCAACTAGAGGTTGTAGTGCAATCTTACCGTCTGTAGACAATTCTGTGCTGTTAGTTGCGAACATTTCTTGAGAGTAGCTCTCTGTTTGTGCTTTAGTCACAACAACAGTACTTTTCTCTTCAACAACAACTGCAGGCTCTGTGATTGGCTCAGATGGTGCTTGTGTCACTGCTGCCGCAGAAGCTGCTGCTGCCGCCGCTGATGCAGTTGTGTTACCAGTACCGAAGTTGTAGCTAACACCAACAGACAGTAGGTTTGAGTTTAGGTCTTGAACGTAGTTGTCGTCGAAGTCATCAAAGTATTGGTACTCAACGCGTAGTGCCCAATCAGAAGAAAGTTGCTTCTCAACACCGATACCGGCCGTAAGAACAACGTCATCTTCGCCACCGTGTGAAATGTATGCCGGGCCCGCTTTGAAGAATACATCAAACTCTTGTTGTACTGCTAGACGGTACATTGGAGTTAGCGAGATTGCGATTAGTGGGTCGCTGAACGCAGCTGTTGTACCGTTTTTTGAAAAGCTTGTCTTGTAGTCGCCAAGGAAGTCTGAGCTTAGCTCAATACCAAATTTGTCATTAAAATTGTAACCAGAGTAGATGCCTGCACCAATTGCATCATCATCACATTTAGCACCGGCTACACATGCGCTGTCTAGCCAGCCCATACCCACTTTTGCACCTACATAAGTGGTTGCAGCAATAGAAGGCGCTGCTGCTAGGCCTGAAGCGGCAACAACAGCACACATGATTTTTGACAGTCTTTTCATAATCTTATCCTTGGATTAGCTATTATTGTTATCTGAACTTACCAGTAAAACGATCACTTATTGGGTTACGACACTGCTTATAATAAGTAAATCAAGGTGTTGGTTCAGGTGAACCTATTTCTTTCTTGCTACTTATATTGTTAATCTGATTGCGTATTAGAGTCAATGAAATTGTTAAATATTATATATTTAAGATGTTTTAATTGTTGATTTTATCATTTGTTGGAATGCTTATATCTAAGCTATAGCCTAACCTCGTCTATTTACCAGTGGCCCTACGGGTAATAAGTAAAAAACTTGCGCTTTATCATGCTTATAAAGCAAAAATCCCCACCCAATATGTATAACTCGAATGAATACATGATTGGGTAGGGGTTTGAATTAAAGCGATTAGAGATGTTTTTCACGTACTTTATATCACGTGAACATCTCGCTTTTGCTTATGGGCGCTCTCCTGCCAGTAAACGCTGTTCAATATCTGCAATGACGCCTGGTAGGTCTGCAATGGTATCGATCAGGTAGTGCGGATTTGATTTGTTTAGCTTAACGCTTGCTTTTTCACGTGCAGCTGCAAGTGTTGTCTCGTCTGCATCTAAATATTCTTGATACGTTAAGCCTGCTTCGTTCCCCGATAATACAAGTCCAACTGTCCACATCCCTGCGTTGTGACCTTCATCGATCCCCGGTGCTGCGTCGTCTACTTTTACACACGCAGCAACGCTAGTTACACCTAGGTCGATTACGTTTTTCAGTGCCATAAATGGAGCAGGGCGACCACCTTGAGGTAAGTCATCGGTCGCTACCACGTTATCTGGTCGGTAACCGTAATCTGCAGCAGCAGGAATTAAAACATCCATCACTTCACGTGGGTAACCTGAACAAGATCCGATCTTCACGTTCTTCTCTTTTAGGTTATTGACCACTTCTATCGCATTCAAAATAGGTGCTGCGTGATCGGCTACTTTCGCTTTTTGAAGAGGCATGAATGCCGCGTAGATCGCGTCAACGTCTTCACTGGTCATCGAGCGTCCGAACTGAGCCTTCCAACGAGCGTCAACAGCAGGAATTCGACCCACCGCTTGGATGTGGTCCCATTTGCCGATCCCCATAGGTTCACGCGCTTCTGCTAAGTCGATATCAAAGTCGAAACCTTGTCTGAATGCTTCAACGAAAATGCTGGTTGGAGCAAACGATCCAAAATCAACGATAGTGCCAGCCCAGTCAAAGATAACCGCTTGGATAGGTGATGTCGTGTTCATAATAGTGTCCTATTTTTGTGTCACTCCCAGTTCAAAGTTCTGGGAAACAAATGGTTGTTTAAGGTTATTGGTTTAAATGTTGATTTCGAGAATTAAAGGTATTCAAAATCTTTGCAGACTTTGGCTATCGCTTTTTCGAATACAGACAGAGCGACTTCTAGCTCGCTACGGCTGATGATCAATGGTGGGCTCAATTGAATCACGTTACCTTGTGAAACCTTAAAGCTCAGGCCATCGTTCAGACATTGGTAAAGTACTGCTTCTGCTTCATCGAACGCTCGGTTTTTGGTGATATGGTCAGTGACCAATTCCACTCCCCAAAGCAGACCGATGCCGCGAACGTCACCAATGACTGGGTATTTCTCTTTCATTTGAAGCAGTTGTTCACGCACGAATGCGCTGTCCGCTTGTACTTTTTCAAGTAGATTTTCTTGCTCAATCACTTCCATCGTAGCCAGTGCCGCTGCGCAGCCAATAGGACTTTTCTCGTGGGTGTAGTGACCAAGTGATACTTGCGCTGCCGTGTTGTATTTGTCTTTAGTGACCATGGCTGCAATTGGAACCAAGCCCCCGCCAAAACCTTTACCGATACAAAGAATGTCAGGTTCGATATCAAAGGCCTGGTGAGTGAACCATTCGCCACTACGACCCATACCGTTTGGAATGTCGTCGATGATCAACATGACGTTATGCTTATCGCAGATCTCACGGATGCGCTTCCAGTAAGCTTTGCTTGGAACCTGAACGTCTGTGTTACGCACTGCTTCGGCAATGAAGGCTCCAATGCCACCTTCTTTTTCAATCACATACTCTAAATAGTCGGCATAGTGAACGTCGCATGCAGTTTCGTTTGCATTGACTGCGCTATTCTCGTTAAACGGGAAAGCGCCACGATAAGAGACGGCTGGTGGAATGCGTTCTACGCCAGCCATTAACGGGCCCATGTCTTCGCGGAAACAAGCTTCGCCCCCCACTGAAATTGCATCGAGTGACGCGCCATGGAATGAATCCCACAATGACACTACTTTGAAATTGTTGGTGACATGTCGAGCTAGTTTGAGCGCCATGCCGATCACTGATGTGCCACCAGGAGCAAACAACACGCGATTCAAATCACCACCGCAGATCTGTGTGAGTTTCTCAGCACACTGAACCGCAGTTTCATTGGTAAAGCGACGCGGTGAAAACGGCAATGACGCCATTTGCTGAGTCACTTTATTGATGATGTAGGGATGACCATAGCCTAGTTGATGAACATTGTTACCGTGAAAGTCCATGTACTTTTTGCCCGTCGCATCTTGAATGTAGATGCCTTCGGCTGCTTCAAGTGTGTCTAGGCAAGGTGTTGACATCGCTTGATGAAGAAACACGTCTGAGTCGCGTTTTAACATCGCTTGAGTCGCCTCATCGTTTAGCGACTCGTTCCATTTCTCACGCGCTGGCGTGGTGTTCACATCGCCTTCGCTTCGAACGTGTGTCGCCTTTAGAATCGGCTCTTGATTGATCGTCGTCATTATTTGATGTCCCAGTACATAGCGTTTTTCACCGCGCCAATTAGGGCTTCAATATCTGAAGGATAAACTTCACCGATGTTACCGATGCGGAAGCAGTCTGCGTTTGAAACCTTGCCCGGGTAAATCACAAATCCTTGCTCTTTCAAACGGTCATAGAATTCCTTGAATTGATAATCGCTATGAGTTGGAGAATAGAAAGAGGTGATAATCGGTGAATGAAGGTCATCATTTAGCAGAGGCTCAAAACCAAGAGAGCGCATACCTGCAACCAATGTGGTTTGGTTGGTTTGGTAACGATTATGACGAGCTTCGATGCCACCTTCTTGCTCCAATTCAAGTAGAGCTTGGTAGAAAGCTCGCACTGTATGAGTTGGAGAGGTGAAGCGCCATTTACCATGGTTGCTTTCCATGCAGTACCATTGGTTAAACAGGTCAAGGCTTAGTGAACGAGCCTGTCCTTTGCATTTTTCCAGTTCCGATTGCTTCGCAATAACAAAGCCGAACCCCGGTACACCTTGAATACACTTGTTTGCTGAGCTGATCATGTAATCGACACCTAAGTCAGCGATATCCATAGGGATGCCACCAAAGCTCGACATTGCATCGAGAATGACGGTTTTGTTGTGCTGTTTTGCCAATTTGGCAATGCCTTCAATTGGATTCAGCATGCCTGTCGTGGTTTCACAGTGCACAATCGCAACGTGAGTAATGTCTGAATCCATGGCCAATGCCGTTTCCATTTCGTTCAAGTCAGGCTGTGATGTTTCACCTGGGGAAACGACATGGCATGGAATGTTTAAGTATTCTGCGATTTGAGCAATACGAGCGCCGTACGCACCGTTATCAACAACAAGAAGTTTTCCATTCTTAGAGATAACGCTACCAATTGTTGCTTCTACTGAAGCGGTGCCGCTACCTTGCATTAATACGCTTGTATATCCCGCTTGCTTAGTCGCTAAAGTCACTAGCTTGCTACGAATCACTTCAACAACGTCTTTGTTGTATTCATCATCCCAAGTACACCAATCTTTTAACATCGCTTGGCGAACGGTTTCAGAAGTAGATAAAGGGCCCGGTGTCAGCAGTAAGTATTCGTTTCTCATGTTCAACTCTCGTGATTTTTATTTTGGACTATACCAATATTTAGGACTACTTTAACAACCAATTTAAACGGTCGTAAATAGTCCAAACATCATTTTCACAAAAGCTTCATATTAAAAAATTGTCACTTGTCTTGAGAAAGTTTTCGATCTTTAAATTGCCATTTTTCGTTCATTTAATCGTCATAAAAGCCAGTTAGCTTAATACTCGAAATCTGGTACATACCAAACTGGAGGTGTGTGCTAATAACCTAAATGAATTTATGGAAATAGAAGCCTCTAGATGGAGCTTCTAGCCTTAACAACTTTAACTTTGGCAATTTTTAATTTTGGCAACTTCTCACTTTAGAGTTGAGCCTGACTGGAGAAAATGATGAAAAACCGTTTTATGAAAGGATCACTTGCAGCATTAGTCACACTATTAGCTGGTAACGCTTATGCGGCACAGGAAGTGACGGTTTACACCGCTTTTGAAACTGACATCTTAGCGAAGTACAAAAATGCTTTTGAAAGCGAAAACCCAGATATCAACATCAAATGGGTACGTGATTCAACTGGGATCATGACGGCAAAATTATTAGCTGAGAAAAACAACCCTCGTGCAGAAGTGGTATGGGGCCTTGCGGGGTCTTCAATGGCTCTACTTAAGGAGGAGGGCATTCTTAAGCCTTACACTCCTCAAGGTGTAGAAGCGCTGCGCTCAAACCTCAACGATCCGCAATCTACTCAAGCTTGGTATGGCAACGATGCATTCTTCAATGCGGTTTGTTTCAACGAAGCGGTAGCGAAACAACTTAACCTACCAGCACCTAAATCTTGGGATGACCTAACCAAGCCTATCTACAAAGGCCACATTGCGATGCCAAACCCAGCGTCTTCTGGTACGGGTTATATGCAAGTGTCTGCTTGGCTACAAAACATGGGTGAAGACCAAGGTTGGAACTACATGCAGAAGCTAGACCAAAACATCGCTCACTACACGCACTCTGGTTCTAAGCCATGTGTTCAAGCGGGTATGGGTGAAGTCGCTATCGGTATTTCTATGGCGAGCCGCGGCGCTAAGCTGAAAACTCAAGGCGCTCCACTTTCAGTGATTACGCCTGAAGGCATCGGCTGGGAATCTGAAGCGGTAGGTCTTGTGAAGCCGTCGGATGCGGCGCAGCGCGTTGTTGATTGGTCTATCTCTAAAGCAGCAAACGAGCTTTACATCGAAATGTACCCAGTTGTTGGTCACCAAGATGTGACGGCAACAATTGATAACTTCCCGAACGTCGAAAAGAACATGGCAAAAATGGACTTTGCACGTATGGGCAGCGAGCGTGCAGACGTATTGAAAACATGGTCTGAGAAGTTCGACGCTAAATCTGAGCCAAAATCTTAATCTATCGAGCTTAACTATTGAGTTCATTAGAAGTTAGAAATCAGTAAAGGAAGGCTTCGGTCTTCCTTTTTTAGTTTTACGCCTTTAGGTTTTATGTAAGGTACGACAAATGACAAAACACTACTCATATTGGTTCAAACAAGCACTAGAAAAGGAATTTGGCAGCATCGATGCGGGGCTAGAATCCTCGAAGCCACTGCAAAAAGACATTAACTGCGACATCGCTATTGTTGGCGGCGGTTACACAGGGCTGTGGACGGCGATTTTGATCAAGCAGCAGCAACCTCAAAAGCATGTTGTGGTGATTGAAAAAGGTTTGTGTGGCAGCGGCGCTTCTGGTGCGAACGGTGGCTGTATGCTGACGTGGTCGACAAAGTATCCAACGTTGAAGAGGCTCTACGGAAGAGAGCAAGCAAAATGGCTGGTAAAAGAATCGGAAAAGGTCATTTACGAGATCGAAGCTTTCTGTAACGAACATAATATCGACGCGCATTTGTATCGTAGCGGGACTTATTACACGGCAACCAATGAAGCACAAAAAGGTGGAATGGAGCCCGTTGTGAATGAGTTGGTTAAACAGGGTATCAATAGCTGGAAGAAGTGTGACAGCTCTTTGTCTGATAAAGCAGGATCGGAGCGTCATATCGAAGGTTATTACTCAGAAGCCGCGGGCAGTGTGCAGCCAGCATTACTGGCGAGAGGGTTACGTCGAGTTGCTATTGATTTAGGGGTTGAAATTCACGAAAACACGGAGATGACTTCGCTTGATTATGGAGCCCCAGCTCGAATCCAAACCAAAGGTGGATCTGTTTTTGCCGACAAAGTGATTTTGGCACTCAACGCATGGATGCTCGATCACTTTAAAGAGTTTAAACGCAGTATTGTGGTTGTTTCGTCAGACATGGTTGTCACTAAGCCTATCCCTGAAAAGCTTCAACAATTTGGCCCAGAGAAAGGGGCGGCAGTGGTGGATTCACGTATCTTTGTTCACTATTACCGAGACACCCAAGATGGACGTCTGATGTTGGGTAAAGGTGGCAATAAGTTCTCGTTTGCCAATCAAGTTGAAAGCATGTTTAACCAAACGACTAACTACCTGCCGATTCTCAATCAATCGTTCCAAAAACTGTTCCCTAAATTTGAACAAAGTGAATTCGATTACAACTGGTCTGGCGGCTCAGATCGTTCGGTCACCGGATTGCCATTTTTCGGTAATCTAAAAGGCCAAAGCAACATCTATTATGGGCTTGGTTACTCTGGAAATGGCGTTGCTCAAACCCGTATGGGCGGGAAGATTTTGTCAGCAATGGTACTCGATATCGACAATGCTTGGACGCGAAGCGGTTTAACTAAAGGCCCATTAGGACACTTCCCGCCAGAGCCATTCCGTTGGGTAGGTGCAATGATGGTGCGTGATGCGGTACGAAGAAAAGAGAACGCGGAAGATTCGGGTAGCACGCCATTGTGGTTAGATAAACAGTTATCCAAACTCGCAGGTGCGGCGGGCAAAGCCGACAAGGTTGAATCATAGATTAATCTAGCGTTTAAATTAGAAGTTTACATTGAGGCTCTCAGTGATTTATGGGCAAGTCACTGAGGGCTTTCAACGTTGAACTAACTTTCAATGTTGAACAAATAGCAATTTTTAATGCTTATTATATCTGCAATATAACTGTCATTTAGCTTCTATAAATTTGTCACTCAACTGCAATATTCTCAGTATAAATTTGGTATATACCATATAGAGAGTGCTGTAGTATGAGCAACCAAACTTATTTGAATATTGAAAACGTTGTAAAGCAATTTGGCCAATTTACAGCGTTAAAAGACATCTCCCTATCGATAGATAAAGGCGAGTTCGTCTGCTTCCTTGGCCCATCTGGCTGTGGAAAAACCACCTTATTACGTGCGATTGCAGGCCTAGACTTACCAACGTCAGGTTCTATTGAGCAGAACGGTAATGATACGACCTTCTTGCCACCAGAAAAGCGCGACTTTGGCATCGTGTTCCAATCTTACGCTTTGTTTCCAAATCTCACTGTGGAAGAAAACATTGCGATTGGTCTGAAAAACCAAGGCATGTCGACCAAAGAAGCCCTTGAGACGGTTGAGTCTTGGTTAGAGACCATTGGCTTACCAACGTCTGGTCAGAAATTTCCAAATCAGCTATCTGGTGGACAGCAGCAGCGTGTTGCTCTGGCTCGCGCATTAGCCTTGTCTCCAGGCTTGTTGCTACTCGATGAACCGCTTTCTGCGTTGGATGCGAAGGTAAGAACACACCTACGTGATGAGATCTGCCAACTGCAACGCAAATTGGGTATCACCACTATTATGGTGACGCACGACCAAGATGAAGCGTTAACGATGGCAGACCGTATTGTCGTGATGAATCATGGTGTTATCGAGCAGGTCGGTGCTCCTCAAGAGATCTACCAAAAACCTGTCAGTCGTTTTGTGGCTGAGTTTGTTGGTAGCATGAACTTTATTCAAGCTTCTGTTGCGGCTCAAGGCAAGATGCGTATTGCTGAGTCAATGCTGCCGTTACCTGGCTTAGATAATCTCACGCCAAATCTGGGTGATGTTTTTGATATTGCCGTTCGTCCAGAGCAAATCCAGTTTGTTGATCGTTTTAGTGAATCCTTGCCAGTGAGAATCGTATCAAGCGAATTCTTAGGGGCGTTTTATCGTGTTGAGTGTCAATTGCAACATGACTCAACGGCGAAAGAGATCATCGTTGATGTACCCGTCAAAGAGTTCAACCGATTGAAGCTGCGTCGCAGTGATATTCGTTACGTGGCGTTTGATCAAGAAGGCCTTAGAGCTTACTCATCGAAAAGCCTGCAAGTGATGAAAGACGAGGCGGCGTAATCAATCATGGAATCGACTCAAATGATGCAATCTAAGCTGCTAATTCAACGACGAGTACAACCTTTTCTGGCTCGGTTAAGCAAAGACAACGTAATTCTATTTGGGCTGTTGGCCTTTTTGTCTGTGGTCATGACGTTGTTTATCCTGATGCCACTGTGGGCAATGTTGAAAAAGAGTGTTCAGAACGCAGACGGTGAATTTGTAGGTTTACAGAATTTCGCTACGTATTTTGCGTCTCAAAGCCTGTGGCAGTCGGTAGGCAATACCTTCACGCTTGGATTGCTAGTGACCGTAATCGTGGGTGTCTTGGCGTTTGGTTATGCCTATGCGCTAACTCGTTCATGCATGCCTTTTAAGGGGTTTTTTCAAGTACTGGGTTCTGCGCCTATTCTTGCTCCGTCACTGCTTCCTGCAATCAGTCTTATCTTCTTATTTGGTAACCAAGGTATCGCTAAAGAAGTCTTGGGGGGCAACTCGGTTTATGGTTTGATTGGTATCTCACTGGGCTTGATATTTTGGACGTTTCCACACGCCTTGATGATTCTGACCACCTCATTAAGAACCTCTGACGCTCGCCTTTATGAGGCAGCACGTGCACTCAATACTTCATCGTTAAAAACTTTCTTTATGGTGACGTTACCTGCGGCAAAATACGGCTTGATCAGTACCCTGATCGTTGTGTTTACGCTGGTGGTTTGTGACTTTGGTGTGCCAAAGGTGATAGGTGGTAGCTACAACGTGTTATCGACTGACATCTTTAAGCAGGTGGTTGGTCAACAGAACTTCTCTATGGGTGCAGTAACCAGTATCTTGCTGCTATTACCTGCGTTGCTTGCGTTTACCGTTGACCGCTGGGTTCAAAAGAAACAAAAGAGCTTGTTTGATACTCGTTCTGTCGCGTACCAACCTGAACCTAGTTCACTACGTGATGGCTTATGTTTCCTTTATTGCACCATCATCTCTGCTGCTGTGGTTATTGTGTTGGGCATGGCGATATACGGTTCGATGGTCACCTTCTGGCCTTGGAACAAAGCGCTGACGCTAAACAACTACAACTTCGCAGAAATGAGTACTTATGGTTGGGCGCCATTCTTCAACTCCTTAACGCTTGGTGCTTGGACTGCGGTTATTGGTACTGTTCTGATCTTCTTAGGTGCATACTGCATTGAGAAAGGTCGCGCCTTCGGTCCTGTTCGTCAAGCGATGCAAATGCTCAGCGTTGTTCCGATGGCCGTTCCGGGTATGGTGCTGGGTTTGGGTTATATCTTCTACTTTAATGATTTGAGTAACCCACTCAACTTCTTGTATGGCACGATGGCGTTCTTGGTGATTAATACGGTGGTTCACTACTACACAGTCGGCCACATGACAGCGTTAACCGCATTAAAACAGCTGCCTGAGGAAATAGAAGCGACGGCGGCTTCGGTTAACCTACCGCAATACAAGCTGTTCTTTAAAGTGACGGTGCCGGTTTGTTTGCCTGCGATTTTAGATATTGCGACATACCTGTTTATTAATGCACTTACCACGACATCTGCGGTAGTATTCTTGTATTCTACCGATACGATACCTGCGTCAGTTTCAGTACTGAATATGGATGATGCGGGACAAACGGGTGCAGCAGCTGCCATGGCGGTGATGATCATGATATCGGCAGCGAGCGCGAAGTTGATTCATATGTTAATCAACAAGTTATTCGAGAAGCGCACCCAGGCTTGGCGTAAACGCTAACGAACTATTTTATATTGCAGTTGGCCAAGGAGTGGCTGACGACAAGAACAAGAATAAAAGGAAATGAAGTGCAGTACGTAAAAATCAAAGATGTCATCGTAGAGCAGATAGAGTCGGGGATGTTAACACCACGACAGAAGCTGCCTGCGGAGCGCAAACTGGCTGAATCGTTTGATACGACTCGAGTTACCTTACGCGAAGCCTTGTCTTCACTTGAAGCGGAAGGGCGCATTTATCGAGAAGACCGACGTGGTTGGTTTATCTCTCCCGAGCCGCTTCGTTACGATCCAACACAAACGCTGAACTTCACCAATATGGCTCTATCGCAGAATCGACAGCCGAAAACTGAGTTGGTGGCGGCGAAAGGAATGTTAGCAACCAAGGAGGCGACTCGGCTTCTTGAGTTACAACCTTTCTCGGACGTTTATCGAGTAGACAGAGTTCGTTATCTTGAAGATAGGCCGGTTGTGTATGTGACCAACTACATTCGACCAGAGTTGTTCCCTAACTTGCTTGATTATGACTTGTCTAAATCGTTGACGGACATCTACCGCGAACACTTTGGTGTGGTGTATCAGAAGATCCGTTACCGAGTGAGCACAACGTCTTTACTTGGCGAGACAGCGCAAGCCCTGCGTGCGACTTCTGGCTCACCTGCAATGGTTGTTGAGCGTGTTAACTACAATCAAAACGGCGACTTGATTGACTGTGATATTGAGTATTGGCGTCATGACGCGATCAGTATTGAGTCAATCGCGCAGCTAGAGCGCTAGTCATACGTTAGAACGTTAGCATATCTGCAATTATGCAGGATTGCCCAATTGAAAAGTTCAAAGGTCTCTTACCAAGAGGCCTTTTTTATCCCCCGTTTTCAGCGACGGCTTTTATACGTCAGTTAATAAGTTAGGAATGAAATGGAATTTTCTGCGATTGTAATCGTGATAATTTCGGCTCTGCTTCATGCGGGTTGGAATGTTCTAGGTAAATCTAATCAAGGTTCGGGGTCGTCTTTTTTCCTTGCTTCTGGCTTTGCCGCTGCCGCGACCTTGACTCCTTACCTAATTTGGTATGTTGATAACGTTGGATTTTCAAACATCTCATTTCCATTTTGGCAATTGGTTTTGTTGAGTGGGATTTGCCAAATTGTTTATCTAATTGGGCTAGGTGCTGCATATAAACAGGCCGATATTGGGGTGATTTACCCGATGGCACGAGCGCTGCCCGTGTTGATGGTGGGTTTAGGCACGGTGTTGATAGGCTATGAGCTGTCACCTAATCAATGGTTTGGCTTCACCTTGATTACCTTGGGTTGTTTGTTTGTACCACTTAAGAAGTTTTCAGATCTTAGGTTAAAAGCGTATCTCAACCTTGGCGTACTGTGGGCGTTAATCGCGGCCATTGGTACCACGGGCTATTCCATCATTGATAAAGAAGCGCTTCTGTTACTCGATCCTTTGAGCACACCAGTTATAACTAACAAGCACACCGCGATTTTCTACCTAGGTATCCAGTTCTGGGCAATTGTGATTCCGTTGAGTGTTTGGTTATTCGTAACCAACCAAAGAATCGAGTTTACTAATGCTTGGATACTGCGAAAGAAAGCCACGCTTGCAGGCATTATGATGGCTTCGACCTATGGCTTAGTGCTGTTTGCGATGACCATGACTGAAAATGTCAGCTTGGTTGTGGCACTTAGGCAAGTGAGTATCATTTTCGGCGTAGTGATGGGGATCTACTTTTTAAAGGAAAAGTGGCACGCGACTCGCGGTGTAGGCGTCTCTCTAATTATTGCTGGCTTAGTTATCTCATTGACTTAAAAGCTCGCCGGAACGATTGGATATTTGTGCAGAGGCATCTATATTAAGCTAAATCAAAAACGCCCTTAGCGATACAAACTTCGTCAAGGGCGTTTTCTCTTTATCTAGTAAGAAGCTGTAGGTAGTAAAAGACTTAACCCGCTAAATCTTGAGCATCTTGCTGTTTCAACACTTTGTGGCCATCTTCAGTGACACCACGTTTCCAGTAGCTGCTGATGTAGATGTTCTCTTTCGCGACTTCTTTTTCGTTGCGGAAGTATTGTCTTAGCTCACGCATGCTTTCAAATTCACACGCTGTCCATATTGAAACCTGACCTTCTAACCATTCTGTGTTGCGCACGGTTTGTGAAAGTGACTCTGAGGTTTCATCTTCAATCAACCAGGTTACTTTGATACCTTGAGGAGTCTCAAGTACCTGCTTATCTGCTGCTGAGTTGATCTGAATGATAGCGTGACCAGTTGCTGTTTCTGGGAGCGTTTTTACTTTTGCAGAAAGCGCAGGTAGGGACGTCATGTCTGCAACTAAGAAGAACCAGTCTGACTCTAGGTTAAGCCCCTGAATTAAACCAGGGCCAGCCACTGAAACCGTGTCACCCACTTTTGCGTTCATTGCCCATCGAGCCGCAAAACCACATTGCAAATCTGTAGTGATATGGCGAACAAAATCAACTTCAATCCACTGCTCTACAGGATTGTACTGACGAATGGTGTAGGTACGCATGGTTGGGCGCTCACCTTCGTTTAGCTGGCTTAAATCAGTCGTGCCAAGTGGCGAGAATAAAAGCTTGATGTAGCCGCCGGCACATTCTGTTGGGTATTTACTTAATCCCTCACCGCTAAGCGTTATGCGCTGCATGTTTGGAGTAATTGTTGAGGTTTGAGTAACGGTTAATGTGATAGGGCTAGGCTTGCTCATATAAGGCTCTCTTAGATTTGGATTTCCACATCATAATCCTGAACTAAAAAACACTCAATACTAATAGTTATCATTTACTTTTATTTACACATGTACTACCTAACTTATACGACAGATCCTATTGAGAAACGGATCCTACAAAAAAGAGCCCTTTAGAAAACTAAAGGGCTCTTAGGATTGGTTTGACTCAGCGAACAGAATTAGCTGTTTGCTTGCTCTAGTTCAATCGTTTCTTCAGCGGCTTTCGCAGCTTCTAGCATCTTACGAATAATGGACGATGCTGCCATTGCGATACCTACCATCACGACGGCAAGAACAGTCAGCATTTGGAAGTAATCACCGTAAACCGTTTGCACGATCTCTTGTGTGATCTCTTGACCTTTCTCTAGTGCAATAGACGTTGAGAATACCGCGCCAACAATGCCTGATAGTGCGATAGCAACAGAGAACAAGCTTACTGAGAAGTTTTCAATGTGCTTAGGTGCAACAGACAGGATGAAGGCTACAACCATTGAACCTACAATCACTTCACCGAATGCTAGGAAGAAGTGAATCGCTAGGAAGACTTCTGGGCGGATCAGAATATCGTCACCAACTGTCGTTACTGCCATCGTAAGGATACCGAAAGCGATAGCCGTAAGGATGAAAGAGAAACCGACTTTGGTTGCAGTTGAGAAGTTAATGTTTTTCTTTTCTAGGTTAGAGAAGATACCCGCGATGATAGGGCCAGCAACCATACACCATAGTGGGTTCATTGCCATTGAAGCTTCAGGTGCGACAGGGATGAAACCAAATAGATCGCCACGCATTGTGTTGATCGCTACCATTGTCATCGAAGTCATCATCTGACCGTAGTACACGAAGAAACATGTCGTCAGGAATGTGATGATTAAGATAGTCCCCATTTTTAGCATGTCTGATTTCTTCGATTTCATCATCAAAGAGACAAAGTAGATGATCGCTGCACCACCGATTGCGTACACGATGTTTTGGCCAATATCCATGTTAGAGAACATGAAGAATACCAAGCCGATCATTGCTGCAGAAAGACCAAGGAACGCTGCCCAGTTTTTAGTGCTTACTGGTTTTTGGTCGATTTCAGCACTTGCTTCAACAAGGCCTTTGCGAACAAAGATCATCATCAGAAGCGCAGCACCGGCTAGCACCGCTGAAAGAAGGAAACCACCGTGGAAACCAACAACAAGTACTAGCATTGGGAACAGGTATTGGCCTAACAGAGCACCAATATTGTTTACTGAGTAGTTGATTGGGTAGCAGTTCTCAAAATCTTCTTGAGTTTTGAACGTGCGTTTGTAAAGGCTTGGGTAAGAAGGGGACATCAAACCACGTGCATAACTTGCTAACGCAATACCACATAATGCCATCGGAACATTGGTTGCTGCTGCACCAAGTACCAGTAGAACGTAACCACTTGCGAACCCTAGGAAGGCAATGGTTAAAGATCGGTAAGCGCCTAAAAACTTGTCGGCGATAAAGCCACCTGCGATAGCAAATAGCGGTCCGATTGCAGAGAAAGCACCAACAACCATCATGGTGTCGGCTTCATTGTAGTTCAGATCTTCAAGGAAGAAACGAGTCAAGATCACCATGACGCCATAGAACGAAAGTCCGAACATCATTTGGCAGAACATCATTGATTTGTTTAATCTATTCCACATTATTTTATTCTCACGTTTGTATTAATATGTAGTGTAATTACCCGATTATACTATCATTAGTAGTAATACATAAACTGAAACATCTGTCCCAAACAGAACTATACTCGATATATCTTTTCTTATGAGTGCATTCATATTTCTCATGAATGAGATTTGCAACGTTAGATTTTGCAAGTGGATGCATGGCGGTATGAAATTTAGCCATCATCATTTGTGGCTAAGTAATGAACTAATAAAGGGAAAGTTAGAGGTAGTCATTCTGTAAGTTATTTTGAGTGAGTATCACTTTCAATTAGCTGTTGGGCTTTAGCCAATAAAAAAGCCAGCTTGGTGGCTGGCTTTGTTGAGATATTGAAAACTAAGTTTACAAGAATGCTGTCTCTATAGAGGCTTTCTCCACTCGTGTTCCTGTCTTTTATTCACAAGGTGGTGCCATGTGGATCACGGCTAGGCCGCCTAGAGAAGTTTCACGGTACTTCTTGTTCATGTCTTTACCTGTTTGATACATGGTCTCGATAACCTTGTCTAACGAGATAAGACACTTGCTGGTACGTTTCAACGCCATGCGCGATGCATTGATGGCTTTCATTGCACCCATTGCGTTACGTTCGATACATGGCACCTGAACAAGGCCACCGATCGGATCGCATGTCATGCCCAGTGAGTGTTCCATCGCGATCTCAGCTGCAATACAAATCTGTTCGTTGCTACCACCACGTAGGGCAGTTAGGCCTGCTGCGGCCATTGATGAAGAAACGCCGACTTCACCCTGACAACCTACCTCTGCGCCAGAAATCGAAGCGTTGGTTTTGTATAAGATGCCGATTGCGCCAGAGACTGCCAAGAAGTCTTTAAGCTGCTTGGTGTCTAGCTCCTTGATGAAACGATGGTAGTACATCAATACCGCAGGAATAACCCCAGCTGCACCGTTGGTAGGTGATGTCACGACCTGACCGCCCGCTGCATTCTCTTCACTCACGGCAAAGGCAAATAGGTTAATCCAATCCATGATCTCCATTGGATCGTTTTCAATCGAGGCATTCGCTTCAAGCTTTTTAAGCAGAGCAGGTGCTCGACGAGTGACTTCTAGGCCGCCATCAAGGATGCCTTCCGTGTCAAAGCCACGCTGCATACACAGAGACATCACCTTCCAAATTTGGTCGGCTTTCTGGTCAATCACATCCATACCTTGGAAAGACACTTCGTTACGCAGAATTAAGCCACCAAGGCTCAGTCCTTGTTGTTCGGATAGTTCAAGTAACTGATCAGCGGAAGAGAAAGGGAACTCAACTTGTGTTTCTGCTTCCTGTTTGCCGTTTTGTAGCTCATCAGCGGTTGCGATAAAGCCACCACCAATCGAGTAGTAGGTTTCCATATCCAGAAGGCTGCCGCTTTCGTCAAAGGCAGAGATAGTCATGCCATTTTCGTGCAACGGAAGGTTAGTTTTGTGGAAGAGCAGATCGCTTTCTACATCGAAATAAATTTCATGGTTACCGCTAACCAATAGAGATTTATCTTCAATCGCCTTACGCATTGCTTGGTTAGCACTGGTGATTTTAATGGTGTCGGGGCGGTTACCTAGCAAACCTAACAAGGTCGCTCTGTCTGTGTGGTGACCAATACCCGTCAATGATAACGAGCCGTATAAGTCGATTTGAATACGCTTCACTTGCTTAAGCTGAGCATCAATTTTTTGGGTAAAGTTAAACCCAGCGATCATTGGTCCATTTGTGTGGGAGCTGGATGGTCCAACCCCAATTTTGTAGATATCAAAAATAGACAGCATAGTAACTTCCTGTGAAGACGGTTCGATGGACGAACTCTGTGTAAAATTTGTATTTGGTTAGTTGCACTTCTTTGAGTGAACCTGTTCTGTGGGTGAAACAGTTATGCGATAGAGCGTATTCATTGATTGAAAGGGCTCTTTTATCGACTAGTGCTAACAAGCATAGAGCGATGAAATACAAGAGCGTGCTATGTTTGCTGTAAAGCGACACGTTTATTCTTGTATTACCTAAGATGTCGCTATCAATAGTGAGCATTATTGCGAGCAACATATAAGAATTTCAAAATACTTTTGTTAACAAGTATTGTATACATAATTCACTCCATCTAATCCCCAAAACGAGACTTGAACATAAAATGAGCATTAATCACCTCCTTATTGTGCTGGGTAAGCGACTTAATGAGAATAAATTGACTGATGAAGGAATCAGTCGAGTTGATGCTTTGGTTGAGTATCTGGCGGAGCCTTTGGTCGAAGAGTCGAATCAGCAAACAGCGGTAGCATTTTGTGGTGGGATAACAAAAGGGCAGACCTTGTCTGAAGCCGATGCGATGCACCAGTACTTTAGAAAGCTTGAAAAGCAGCGTGAACATCCGTTTTCTTTAGGGGCGATTTTGCTCGAGCAGCATTCGACCAATACTGTCGAGAACATACAGAATTTGGCCTCAGAGATGATTAAAAGCGGGCTGTTTACTCGCGGGCAGAGTGTGCAGGTGACATTCGCTTCTAATGACTACCACTTACAACGTATATTCGAGATTCAATCGCTCATGGACGAGCAAGGTTTGCTTAAAGTTCTCGTCGAGAAGTGTTCCGCACTTGGAGTAGAGCTGCAAATAGATCGCCGGTTGGAGGCTCATGTTGCGGTGCCATACCCACATCAAAGTGCTCAAGGGCAATTGTTTCTGTTAATGGATGTACTGACGACCTATCGAGTTTATCTTGAAGGTGTTTGTGCGGGCGTATTTAAGCGAGATTTGGAGTTGGTGAGGCGGGAGCCAGAAAGACTGTCTTTGGAAGCACTGATAGCCGTAAAGGAACTCGTTGGGTGTTCATCTCACTTTGACATTGTGGCCGGTTTACTCCCCGTATTGGGCCGCTGTATCCAGCAGACTTCAGTGGATGCCGACATAAAAAAAGTCAGGGAATACCTAGCTCTACTAGATACTAACCTGACTTTATTGAATCGTTATTTAGATCCAGAATCCGATCACACACATCGCTGGTGGCGATAGGTGATCATTTCTTTCTCGTGATGCCAATAACGGTCTTTAAACTAGCAAAGGCAATCAGACAGTAAGCTAGAAGCTCAGTGCCTTCTTCAGCGATATTTTTAACCGCTCGAACGTAATCATCGCCCATAACATTGTGCCAGAAGGCTCATGTGTTTTTTTACAGTGATTAACTTTGGTTTTCTGAATCTTGCTCATGGTTATTGCGGTAGTACTCCCACTGTTCAATGCGCTCGCCGTCATCGAATACACAGTAAGTTGTACGCTGATTGTTTTCAGTAACCGTGTCTAATTCACCGTCTTGTTGAACACAATAAACCGCTGCTGGGTTAGCGACTGAAACACGTTGGCCCTCGCTATATTCTGCATAGTCGTTTGCACAACCGCCTAATACAACGGCACATACAGCCATCAAACCAATTTTCTTCATGTCTATCTCCTACGTGATAACTCTATAATCGAATGCGTTAAGTTCTACAGAACCAAATGAGAAGCTCTATGAAATTAGTATATTTTAGATTTCAGAAAAGGTTGTCCTAATTTGGTCAAGATATTGAAATAGGTTGATATTTCTTCATGTTTAACGACTTTTTGAGTGTTAGATCAAGCTAAGTGGATTCAAGTTACCGTAGGAATATCCCCGTCCGATCCGTTCTGGTTAGCGGTTGTGAACCTCGAATCTATTGATGATTATGATATGATGCCGCCAAATTCAGTAGAGCAGTCAGAATCATGAGACACCTAAAAACAACCATCCATCCTGATATCGACCATCTAGACAATAAAACGGTCTATAAGCGCAACGCTGCCCGTGCCATTGTGTTAGATGGTGAAGACATTCTGATGCTGTATACAGAGCGTTATCACGACTACACCATTCCTGGTGGTGGTTTGGATGAAGGGGAAGATGTGATCGCAGGTATGGTTCGTGAACTCGAAGAAGAGACTGGCGCGAAGAATATCCATAGCATCAAGCCGTTCGGCATTTTTGAAGAGTTTCGTCCTTGGTACAAAGATGATGCAGACATGATGCACATGATTTCTTACTGCTACTCATGCAAGATCGATCGTGAGCTTGGTGAAACGGCTTACGAAGATTATGAAGTGAAAAACGGGATGAAACCGGTGTGGATGAATATCCATGAAGCGATCGCTCATAACGAAAAGACCATGGCAGAGAGCCCTAAGAAGGGCATGAGTATTGAACGTGAAACCTTTTTGCTGCATTTGATTGCCAAAGAGATGCTTTAGCCGTTATCAATACTAGCCTGCTAAGCTATTTATTTGCCGCCACTTTTGGCGGCAAAGTTGTTTCTAGCAATGCTAAAACTTAATACCCGAAACTAATTATTGAATATGGTTGATATTGTCAACTAAGTGTTTTTGATGTATCTTTACCTCAGCGATGAACCTATCTAGCTTAACTGCCCGGTTATATCGTTAAATCTCGCTGTGAGCCTGCCCTAAACAAAGAATACTATGAATAAAAGACAGTTTATTGCCCATTATCTGCGCATGAATCGCACCTCGTACTTATTGGCGATTGTGTTCATCTTTCTCGTCAACTGGTTACAAGTAGAGATCCCTCGCTATATCCAATTGGCGATAGATTTGATTGATGATGCCTCTTCAACTGGCCACCAACAGCTTCAAACCTATGTTTGGATTGTGGTCGGTATGTCGGTTGCCATGGTGGTGGTGAGAATTTTGTCTCGTATTTATGCGCTTAACCCGGGGCGAATTACAGAGGCCGCACTCAAAAGTACACTTCTGCAAAAGTTGAATCGCTTACCGAGCAGCTTTCACGAACGCTTTGCTTCCGGTCGACTGATCTCGATTATCAACAATGACCTTAGTGGCATTCGACTGCTGTTTGGTGTCGGCTTCTTGCAGTTCTTCAATGCCTTGCTTGCGTTGTCGTTGACGCCTCTTTACATGTGGCGCATATCGCCAGAACTCACACTGTATTCGATCATTCCTATCTCAATCGCTTTTGTGATTTTCCGTGTGGGCTTCAAGCGTATGAAAACGCTGCATTTAGAGCACATGAAGCGCCTACAAAATCTGTCTGCTCAGCTAATGAGTTACCTGTCTGGGATTGATCTCATTAAGAGCCAGCAGATGTCACCTTGGGTGAAAGCTGAAACTGAAAAACTGAACCAGTTATTGCTTGAATGCCGCCTTAAAATTACACGCATTCAAGTCTTCTTTATGCCGGTACTCGACTACGCCAATGACCTGATGAAAATCATCATTCTTGGGCTTGGTGGCTACATGTTAATGAGACAGGAACTCACACTTGGTGAGATTACCGCCTTTCTGACTTACTCAGTTTTGCTCGCTATGCCATTGATGCAACTTGGCAGAATCGCGACCATTTATCAGCGAGGCATGGTCGGTATCCAAAGTGCACAAACCATTCTTAATGCCAAAGTCCCAGAGCTAGATGAAGATAAGCTTACTGAATTAGATGTTGAATCGCTGAAGGGAAAAACGTTTTCCGTTCGCAATCTCAGCTTCAGCTATTCAGGTGAAGAACGCGTGATTCTCGATGACATCAGCTTTGATATTCCAACAGGTAAGAAAGTGGGTGTGTTAGGCGGGATCGGAGCGGGTAAAACGACATTAGTGAACTGCTTAAACCACCATTTGGATGTACCACAAGGTTCTGTTTTCCTTGGTGAAAGAGATGTCACTAGCTTCTCACGCAGTGACTTACGCCGTTACGTGAAAACCGTGACTCAAGACCCTTACCTGTTTTCAGCAACCGTCGAAGACAATATCCGCTTTGGTAGCCTAGATACCGATTTGGCAAAGAGTCAGGTTGATGAAGTGCTAGAGCTTAGCCAGTTGGCCAGTGATGTGACACGTTTTGAACACGGCGATCAAACCTTAGTCGGTGAGAAAGGGATCATGTTGTCAGGTGGTCAGAAGCAGCGCTTAAGTATTGCGCGTGCTTTATTGCAACCCACCGACCTGATCATCATGGATAACGTTCTATCGGCTGTCGACTATGAAACAGAACGTAAGATCTTGGAAGGTTTGTTTAAACGTTTGGAAAATCAATCGGTTCTTGTGGTTTCACACCGCGTTAATGCCCTTGAATATATGGATGAAGTCATCGTGTTGAACGAAGGTAAAGTGATCGCGAAGGGCGACCACGCCACGTTATTGAAAACCTGTGATTACTATTACGATACATGGCAACTACAGCAGAATGAAACGGAGGCAGCAGCATGTTAAAAGGTGTTGATCTCAAATACCTCAAGCACTTTTTTAAGTTTGCTAAGAAATACAAAGGCTCTGCGATTCTGGGCATCGCTATGCTTCCTCTTTCTGTCATCACGAGCTTGTTGTTCCCTTGGCTGATCATTCAAGTGATCGATGTTCACCTGAGTCATGGGGATATGGATGGTCTGCTCGAATACGTCTTCTATCTCGTTGCCGTGCTGATGGCGAGTTATGTGGTGGATACCACCTATTCGTACAACCTGCGTAAAACTGGTCAATACACGATAACTGACATGCGCTCAGTGTTGTTTGCTCGCGTGCTCAAACTGCCACGCAGCTATTTTGATAACACACCGATTGGCGTAACGCTTTCACGATTAACCAGTGATTTGGAAACCATCGGCGAGACGTTTGTTCAGTCGGTTGTCGGGCTAGTTAAAGACAGCATCAATACCATTGCTCTGTTAGTGATGATGTTCTTTATTGATTGGCAGTTAACGATGATTGTATTGATCATTATGCCACCAGTGATGTATTTGACGGTGTATGTGAGAAACCGACTTCGTGCTCTCTATAAGGTGACTCGTTCTTCTCTCGCTCGCGGTATTGGCTTTTTACAAGAAGTCTTATTTGGCATGAAAACCGTTCAGATGTACCGAGCGGAAGAGCAAGTCGAGCAACGCTACCAAGGCTATACCGATGAGTTTTTAAGAGCGCAGAAGAAGATCAATAAATACGATGCGATTTTGTTCTCGTTTATCTCTGGCATCACCTCCATCACTATCGCGATTATGATCTGGTATGGCTCTGAGCAAGTGTTAGAAGGGGCGCTCACCTTGGGTGTGCTGATTGCGTTCATCAACACCTTAGAGAAAGTGTTTGTTCCGATTCGTGACTTTACTTCGCAGATCGCTTCGATTCAGAGTTCATTTGCAGCGTTTGACCATATTGAAGAGCTGTTTGTTGAGCCGACTGAAGAAGAAGGGCGCAACCTGTTGTCATCTAACAAGGTTGAGAAGCAGCTTGAACAGTTTGTGAGCCTAGAGTTTAAGAACGTAAGCTTCCGCTACAAAGACGACTCTCCCTACGTTCTAAAGAATGTCTCGTTTGTATTGGAGAAAGGGCATCAAATCGCCCTTGTGGGTTCGACGGGTTCGGGCAAGTCGACGATTCTGCGTCTGATCTCTAAAACCTACCAAGATTATGAAGGCAGCATTTTGTTGAATGGAATAGAGCTGTCACAGATCTCAAGTGAAGACTCTGCTCATTTGTTCTCAATGATGATGCAAGACGTGCACTTATTTGAAGAGACCATTCAATTCAATATCGCGCTGGGCAAAACGCATCTATCTAGAACTGAGGTTGAACAGGCGGCGCGCTATGTTTATGCCGATAAGTTTATTGAACAATTGCCACAAGGTTATGACTTCCACTTGGAAAAGAACGGCTCCAACTTGTCTGTAGGGCAAACGCAGCTTATCTCGTTCGCTAGAGCGGTTGCACAGGGTGGTCAATTGATGATGCTTGACGAGGCGACCAGTTCGGTAGATTCAATCACCGAAGACCTGATTCAAAAAGCAATGCAGCGCCTTTTCAAGGAAAAAACTGTGATTGCGATTGCACACCGTTTGAGTACCGTTCGTCACTCAGATACGATTTTGGTGTTGGAAAAGGGTGAAATTGTTGAGCAAGGTAATCATCAACAGCTGGTGGCACACAATGGTATTTATGCTGGCTTGTTACAAGAATCGATTGTAGAAACGGGCGATTCTCAAGTAACGGTTGCCTGATCACCTCAAATCAGGTTTACCGTTATCGATACTATGAATTGGTGTTGCTTATGTTTCACCAATTTCTATTCTTTTCTAGTATTCCCAGTAGCTTAGGGAAAATAAAACATATTTTACGATTATTAATATGTTATGATATCCCTACTACTAAAGGGGTGTCTTAGGGCATCGGGATGTATGCAAGCAAAAAGAACCGGCTTGTGTCAGTCACTTTCTGGCGAATATGGAATCGAAAATGTTGTTGGAAGAAGTTGTAGAAATTATCGAATTAACCGACTCAGACCATTTATCTCAAGCAATGGAACTGTTTAACGAGCATGGTTTTGTTGATGCTGAGTCTTTACCTTTTATGAATGTTGTTTTTGAAACAGCACCAGATCAACTTGCGAAGAAGCTGTCGCAGATTGGTTTTAAAGGTTTAGTGCAAGTCGAAAAGAATGAAGATGCATCAGGCTTCACCATTATTGATGCTGACCGTGTTCTGCTAAAAGATTCTGCTTAGTCGAAAGGCTCTGCTTAGCTGCAAGATTCTTCTTAATAACAAGAATAAGATTCAGCTTAGTGAAAAGACTCTATCCAGTTCAGTAACACCCGTTATGATTATTTGAGGTTAACACAGTGACAACAGCAACCGTTTCATCAACAGAACAACATATTTCCAACGAACATGCGCTTTTAGGTGCATCGTTATTAGCGTCTCAAAAAGTTGAGTTGGCTCTGTTCAGTGTGATCTCTAAATTAGCTAAAGCCCTATCAAAAGAGCAGCAACAGTCATTAGGTCTGGATTTGGATACCTTTTTAAGGGAGAAGCCAAGTGAACAAGCCTCGACTCTGAGCCGCTACGAAAATACGTTTGGTGAGCAACTTCCTTTGAAGGCCAATGAACTCAACGATTTTATTTATCATCGAAACTTGGTCACTCGTGGATTTTGGCGTGTGACTGGAGCTGATGTTAAAGGCGGTGAGAAGCTTGCTAACCCAGAGCTTTATTTAAAAGAGTTCTTGGCCAAGTGTGAATACTGGCAAGTGATGATTGATACTCAAACCAAGTAATCAAATTGAAATAAGAAAGCCATAGCGAACATGCTATGGCTTTTTTGTTGGTGCGCCGAGCATGGCG
>NZ_JBFRVF010000015.1:0-23549 GCF_041475025.1 Vibrio sp. 10N.222.49.C12
TTTCCGGGGAAAGCCGCTTTTATCTTCAAGAAGAAGTAGTCGGTATCTCGATACCCATACCCCATTCGCTTGATTAGCTTTATCTTGTTGTTTATCCCTTCTAGGGTGCAGGTGTTTAGCGGATAACGCCCTATACGACGCAAAATCTCAAGGGCGCGATTGCATTGTGGAGCGTTAAGCCGAGTTGTAAAACAGTGTAAATATTCTTCCATCACAAAACATGTTGGCTAAGATTCAAGAGGTTAAACACACACAACCAGTAAGGTTAGCAAGGATGCGCTTTTTCGGTTTGTTTTAGCGATAGCATTATTGGCGTAACTCCCTTAAAGCGACTCTAGAACTTCCCGCCATTTACCCATTCTGCTTTTGGTGGCACGGGCTCTTGGTTTACCCATATCTCTTTAATTTGACCGCCCTCAACTCGGAAAAGATCAAAACGCGCAACCTCGAGACCATTATCAATAACTCGGCTGTAAGCTGCTACGAAGTTACCTTGACCGACAATCTTGAACACTTGGTCATAGCCACCAATATAGCTATCTAAAGGGCTCACATCTGAGGCTTGATAAACGTCTAGCTCTTCGTGCTGAAGGTACTTTGATAGCTTGTCTTTCTGCCCTAGTACCATGACATCACATAAAAAATCACGGATAAGGTTCTTATTCTCTTCTGTTTTATCTAAGTCAGTATGATTGATTGGCCCTTGCAGTCGACCTTCCCCTTCCGTCGGTTGAGCTTCGAAGGCAGAGATCACATCCCAATGTTCAATAATTTTATCGTCACTATCGGTATCGAATAAATCCGTAGTCACCCACTTATATTCGCCATTATTAATATCTTGGAATGCTTGAACAAACACGAATTGGCCATCGACGATTGAACGTATGATCTTTATGTCTCTAACAGGGCAGCGTTTTAAGAACGGTTCGAAGAACTCAACAAAACCATCAATACCGTTGCGAACCCCAGTGCTATGTTGAGTATAACGTTGACCGGTGTACTTCGTTACCGCCTCTAATGCATGACCATCTCGGATACCTTCCATATACAGATTAGTCGCATTCGCTAGCTTATTGCTCATAGATAGTTTCTCCAAACTTAATAGTGCCAAAGTACGTTATTTGGCTCGTACACTGAAACTCAAAACTAGATTGTCTCAGGTGTCCTTTTAACTGTCGGATTGTTAAATAATAGGCTCTTCGCGTCGCTATTCAAAACCAAGTTAAGCTCGATATACGTCTACAGCATATCGAGCCTTTACAACCTAATTGGTCACTGTGGTTACTGTTTGGCGTGATAAGCTTTAGATACTGCGTAGCTATCCTCAAACCAGTTCCAACTCTTCACTTTGCCATCTTCAACCTGAACTCGAACCGCCCAGCTGAATTTACCCGTGTCTACACCAGATTCATTCGCAATGGCACTCATGCTGCCCATGAATACTGCTTGGTCGCCGTTTACAAAACTATAGTCTGTTGACCAGCTTGTGACTTTCAAACCTGCGCCAAATAGAGGAAAGAAAGTGTTGAGCACTTTTTCTTTTGACTCCCAGTTACCGATCCAAGGGATGTCGGCGTCACCTTCGTTGTGCCAGACAAAATCATCGGCCATTAATGACTCGAGTTTTGCCATATCACCTGAGCCTGCCGCCCATAAGAATGCTTGAGCCGTTTCTAGTGTCTTTGCTGAATCGACTGCTTTTGTTTCATCTGCAAAGGCTGGAGTGAATTGAAAGAAAGCCAGAAGACTCGCTAGACCGATAAGTAGATTTTTCTTTAACATTTTCTTTCTCCTGATTGTCAATTTTGAAGCTCAATGCGTGGGAGATTAAAAGTGCCATCAGTGCATGCTTTGAACTTCAGTTCTGTTTGTTGCCTTGTTGAGATAACTATAGCTGTGCTAAATTTTTGGTAAACTCACTAATTGAACACATTGGATATGCGCAAATGCACAACATAAGATGGGATGACCTACAATATGTTCTAACAGTGGCGAATGAAGGATCCCTGTCGGCCGCGGCAAGAGCACTTGGTGTAAACCACAGCACCGTTTTACGTCGTATTGACACCTTTGAGTATCGTCACAAATTACGAATTTTCCACAAACTTCCTACCGGATACAAACTAACGGTTGAAGGACAAAAGCTTCTGGAGTCAGCTCTCGCTATCGAATCCACAGTAAGAGAATTGGAACACAAGGTTTTTGGACAGGAATTGAAGCTAGAAGGAACGCTAAGAATAACGACGACCGACGCCTTATCTCGTCTCATTCTGGGTACTCATTTGGCTGCTTTTCATCGGCTTTATCCAAAAATTCAGTTAGAACTCAGCCTCACATCTCGTCAATTGGATATTTCGCACCTAGATGCAGATATCGCGATTCGCCCGGCAAATGAGTTGCCAGCCCATTTGGTTGGGACCAAGTTAAGTAAAATTGCGTTTGGTGTTTACGGATCGCCAGAATATATAAATGGCCTTAAGAGTAAGCACCCCTTAAAGTCTGCTTCTTGGTTAATGATGCATAGAGGCAGTGCTTCGCTACAGGTTTCTGAACTGATTTCAGAAGACAAAATTGTCATGAAAGCCGACTCTTTTGAGCCCCTGATCATCGCCGCTGAAAATCAGATGGGGTTAGCCTACTTACCCTGCTTTTTAGGTAACAGTGAGGGAACTCTGCAAAGAGTAGATATGGAAGTGATGCACCAAAATACAGACCTATGGATGATGACTCATAAAGATTTAGAAGATTCAGCCAGAGTAAAAGCATTTTTTAATTTTATGAAAGGCGCAATCAAATCAGACCATAATCGGTTGGCCGGATTTGATTATTAGAGAACGAGTGCCGGCTCTTCACCATTAGGCTTACGAACAAAATGACACAAAGCCCACAGCACAAACAAAGTCACAGTCAGCTCCCAAGCGCGTAGGAAGGTACTTTCCAACCCCAAATTACTACTGGTCATGTACAACTGAATCGGCAGCATGGTCGCTAATAACGCATCGGCATGAACGTCTCTGGCTGAACCTTTCGCTTTGGCCATTGATGCGGTGATCATAAAGGCAAATAAACCCAACACTATGGTGTAGTAACCGAATGTAGACTGATGCCCTGCCATCAACAAGGTGAACACCGCGGCTACTGCACAGCCGCCTACTTGAGTTTGAAAACGGCGGTCAACCACGTCGATAAAGCTTTTGTGTGTGGTTTGGGTTGCAGCAGCAATCACTGGCACCATGCAGAACGTTGCAGAGATGATGTCGACAATCATCAAGAATGCCAAACCAAGACCAATCAACGTGAGTGAAATTGCTCTGTTCTCAAATGTGACAGGCTGTTCTTTAAATACAGGAGGCTTGCTTCCTTGCTCAACAGGGAACAGAGCCACCATGGTTTTTGCTACTACCATGGTAATCAACATGGATAACAAAATTTCATGAATACGCATCGGCATATCCATGGTGGTGTGCTGAGCAAACACGACAATCAAAATCCAGTTGAAAGTTGGCATCAACATTTGACCTTTCTTTGCCGGTGTAGTAGCTCGACGACGCATAAAATCGAAGAAGAACAGGCTAATGGTCCACACCACAAACGGATGCTGTGAAAATACCTCAGTCACCACCAGCGCTGTACTTGCAGCCAATAAAGTGGGTGACAAAGTACGGATCAGGCCAAGCCAAGAGTAATCTTTATTCTTGGTCATGATGATGGTTGGATACAACGCCAGATAAACGGGAGAGTCTAGGTTTAGTAGCTTTCCCAACACCATACAAATCGTCACAGTAAGTGCGACACGCAGCGCTTCATTACGTTGAGAATGACCCTGTGCGGTGTTTTCGAATGTCCACATCGTCATCTCCTACTAGTAGATGTAGCGAAATGTTGAAACCAAGTGAATCCAAGCCGAGCCAATAACGTGCATTATTGGATTACCGCTTTCAACAATCACACTCGCGCGTGAACCTGAGATCATCGAAGAATCCAGTTCGTTAACAGTAATGCGGGTACGTACTTTCTGTTGCTCACGGATCCAACGCGTATCATTGGTCACGCTAGACAGCTTGCCATTGGCGTTATTGGTGTCGTAAATCGCACGCTCTTGACTACTCACTTCACCCGTAAAGACTTTGCCCGGTAGCGCATCAAAAGAGACCAAAACTTCGCGGCCATTAGTTAGCTTATCAATGCCTTTCTCATTGAAGTCCGCACTGATCCACGCATGAGCTTCGTCCACCAGCAGCAATGATGAAGTACCTTGAGTGATATAGCTGCCCGATTGCAATTGTAAGTTGGTCACGACACCTTCCGTTTGCGCGACGACTTGAGTGTGGCCTAAATCCAGTTCCGCACGGGCAAGTTTTGCTTCTGCTAATTCAATGGCCGCTGTGCGGTCTTGGGTAGATAGCTCTACTTCAATACGTTTCACTTCCGCGTTCGCAGCTTCAACCGCACTACTCGCAACTTGTGTATTGGTGATTGCGTCATCAAGGTCTTGTTCCGTCGCGAGCCCTTTGTTACGCAGTTTTTGGTTACGTGCTAGTTTCTGTTTCGCGTTTTGATATTCAAACTCTCGTTGGCTTTGTGTTTGTTTCGCTGCTGCTAATTGCTGCCATTTCGCTGAGTCAGAATCACGCGCTTGATGCAGTTCGGCTTGCGCTTGTGCCACTTTCAATTGGTAGCTACTGGAATCGATAGCAAATAATGGCTGACCTTTTTCAACCAACTCGCCATTACTAACCATGACATCGGTAATCACACCGGACACTTCTGGCGCAATGGTCGCCACGTTACGATACAAAGTCGCTTGAGTGGTGAAAGGGGAAACATTATCTGAGGTGACTAAAAAAGCGGAGAACAATGCTGCCGCTGAAAAAACAGTGTAAATCGCGTATCTATAAAAATTTTCGTTCATGCTTGTGCCTAGTTTTCATTCGTTATAAAGCGCCGCGCTCACGGCTTATTCGATTCTCTTTTCTACGAAAACTAGGTTATAACCATTCACAAATGGAAAACAGAGCCAATAA
Organism: Vibrio sp. 10N.222.49.C12; assembly: GCF_041475025.1. Taxonomy (NCBI): domain Bacteria; kingdom Pseudomonadati; phylum Pseudomonadota; class Gammaproteobacteria; order Vibrionales; family Vibrionaceae; genus Vibrio; species Vibrio sp. 10N.222.49.C12. Next base: position 5,025 of record NZ_JBFRVF010000015.1, read on the forward strand.
AAGAAGTGAGGATTCCACATTTGGAAAGGTTGATGATTTGTACCGATTTTGCTCAATGGTTGAACGAAAAGGTCAGATAAGGGTGTATTGAAACGTTCGCATTCAGTTCCTCCCCTTTCCTTCCCAGCGTTCAATAAGAGATTGAAGAAGTAAGACCACCCGACTTCATTCCATTGGATTGCTTAATTTTCGCTAGCTTCTTATGGTTAAAATGCCTATTGTACAAACCATAAAATTATAAAGACTCGCGGCCTTTGCCACAGAGACTCTCCATTTAAAGCGAAAAGACTTACTATGAATTTTGATATCAATGCACTGAAACACCACCAACTGGTCGAAGATGGTCAATTAGAAGGGTGTTACATTCATCAGCCTGTGCAAGGCAGTCAACCAGATGACAAAGCCGTTTTAGAAGAGCGTCAAGCGCTAGAAAGCCGAGGATATAAGGTGGTTCAGGTTAAAGCGAAAGGCGGAACAACTACGTTTGCCGAAGCTATGCAAGAGCTTGCGAAAAAGACAGGCCACCAGCCTAAATAGTAAGTGACTTGGTAAACCAATATGATCATCGAGAAAGCACCCTACCGACTATTGAGTCAGCTGGGTGCTTTTTTATTGACGGCCTTTAACTGACTAATCTTGTTAACTGACCTAAGTTACTGACTCAGCTGACTGAACTTCGGCAAGCTTTTCACAAACTTCTGGTGTACATCCATATAAGTTTGCATATAGATTTCATCGATATTGTCACTACTCGGGAAGCTGGATGAGAAATCTACGTGGTTGCGGTCGATAGACAATTTAGCGGCCTCGACAATATGAGCGATGAACATTCTCGGATCTTCCAAGCCAATAGAGATACGCATTGTGGTCGGTTTGATGCCTGTTTCATTAAGCGCTTCATCACTGAGTTCTGAATGCGTAGTCAGGGCTGGGCACAGCGCCACTGTGTTGGTTTGCCCTAAGCTCACTTGCATGCCGATTGCTGGCTCAAGCATGTCGAAGAACTGTTTGAATCCATCTCGATTGATTGGCGCACGATCGCCGTTACCTTCCATATCGATTGTGAAAAGCGCCGCTGGCAAACCCAAGTACATGTTGTTCTGGCAGTGTTCATAGTTGTCACTGTCTGGCAAAGCAGGACACGATACGTTGATGTCAGGGTGAGCATCAAAGATCTTCGCGAGAGTCAGTGTATTAATCGTTTTTTGCACCACTCGCATCTCATACGTTTTCATACCATTGAGCACTTCAAACGCTTTGTCTGCGTCTAGGAATGCGCCCTTAATGTAGTACACATTCCAAAACAGCGTTTCGTTCCATGGAATGGTGACCTCATCGCCATTGGGTTTGGTGAAAATCACCTCATCTCCTTTTGGCACAAACATAGTCTCATTACGACCAATCACAACCCCAGCGGTTGTGGTGCCAGAACCCGCCAGTTCTTTGGTGTAGGAGTGAATCACATAATCTGGTCTTTCCATCACATCATCACGTTTTAGTACTGGATGCAGCAATGGCGTGCCTACTGTTGAGTCAACAATCACATCCCAACCACGAACGTGACCAGCTTTGCTGATACTAGCAACATCCAACACGTATCCATGCGGGTTACACGGTGACTCTAGGTAAACGTAGATTTTCTTACCTGCAGCGATGCGATCTGCGTATTTATCAGCAACCTCATCAAGGCGCGTCGCAAACTCATCACCGGAGTAACCATCCACCCACTCTACCGCGACATTCAGATTAGAAGGTTTTCCAAACCAATCTTCCAACAGCTGGTAAGAACCACCGTAGATATTGCGTGAAGCCAAAACAATGTCTTCATGCCCGAGCAAGTGGCTCAACAACCCATCAATAGCCGCCATACCCGAGTTAAAGTTCCATGCGAGGTATTCGTTGGCTCTAGAGCCTGCCTCGATATCAACCATATGGTTAGCCAGTGAAATCGATGTAGGGTTAAGCAGTCGAGAATATATATCGTGCAACGGCTCTTTACCGTTAAACGCATCTTCAATCCATTCTGTACACGCAAACAAATAGGTCGCGGTACGTGTAATCACAGGGCTTGCAGAAAATATAGCAGCGACATTATCGAAAATTGGATACGCACCTTTAGACGCAAAATTACCATTATTGGTGGCAATAGACTGGTAAGTGGCGCGCATTGGGTTTTGCAGATTATCGAGGATCTTAGCGATCTGGAATGACAAAAAACGTTTGGCGTTAAACCAAGCGATTCGGTCACTTTTATCGAGCTCTGAAAGTCCATCAACCGTCAATGCCCAAAGATCGTGTGTCTTGGTATTGGCTTGGTACAGTGTCGTCGCCAGTTCAATCAGCGTGATGCCGTAATCGCTATTTGGGTCGATACCAAAATGCTTTGCTTGCTCAACGGCAAGAGCTTCTGCTTGTTCGTGTTTGGTGGTTTTACGCCGCGGGCTAAGTTGAGTTGAAGTATTCATAATTCCTAAGTCATTCCATGCTTGTTGTTCCTTCTTTAATTTTAGTTTTGGGCAGATGTTAAAAATTGCTATTTGCGAAGTAAGACATACACTTTGAGCAATAATATTGCCAAACTAAATTCAATATTGATGGATTATGCCAATGGACGAGATCGACAAGAAAATACTGGCTGAACTGCAAAACAACGCTCGGCTGTCTAATCAAGAGTTGGCCGATCGAGTAGCACTGTCGCCCTCTCCTTGCTTGCGTCGAGTTCGCTCATTAGAGAAACAAGGGATTATTCGCGGCTATCACGCCAGTGTCGACCAAGAAGCATGTGGCTTACCTGTGAATGTGTTTGTGTTGGTGAAACTTGAAAAGCCGACAGAAGAGAACATGCGAGACTTTGAACAGCACATCGAAGTGATTGACGAGGTGTTAGAGTGCTTTCTAATGACGGGCAATCACGACTACCTATTGCATGTAGTCAGTGAATCACTCAAAAGCTACGAGCAGTTCATCCGTAAGCAATTAACTCGCCTACCCAATATCGCTTCTATAGAATCGAGCTTCGCCTTTGGTCAAGTAAAAACTAAGACCAAGTTGCCAGTGAGATAATTAGAAACGACTTAGTTGAACTGTGCTGAAGGCATTGGATAATCATCTCCAATCATACAGATAAGAGCGCCACCAAAAGCTTTTTCGTAACGTATTTTTCCTGTCGCATCTGAGCTTTCTATACTCGAACTGCCGTCCACAATCTTATTAATTTCTTGTGCGACTTTTGTTGGTACCAACCAGATACAAGCTGCAACAGAGCAAGTGTATGATCGATGTACTGATCACCACCTAACCATGTATTGGAAGTGATTGGGAATGGATCTAACTAAAGCCTTAAGTGGCCAATACAGAAACGCAAAGTGCAACATCAGTCCCCGGACAATTACAAAACCATAGAGACAGTGGCAAGTTGTCCAGAAACACTTTCAGCTAAAAACAACTGTACGATTGAGGAACGCGTTTTTCTTCATCCCAGCCTAATAGCTCAATATTGATCAATGACTTGCGCTTCTCATTACACAGTGAAGCGATATTGATGATAGGCAGTTGGCTACGAAACTGCGCTGTAAGGATGACCTTTTTACTTTCGTTAAGGCTGCTTCTGCATTGCGACAAAATCGCTTCAGTATCTAGTTGGTGTGCGTTCTCGATAATTTGGATATCAGCATTCTCTTGATAGCAATCTATCAACCAAGATACAGCAGGCTCTTCTATGCTGGTGAGCACGAAGACATCTTTTGTTGTGACCAATTCTTTGAGTTCAGATAGTTTGAGTTCAGTTTCCATAGTTAGGGCTTGTTGATCTTTCGAGCTGATTTTTGCAGCGAGTTGCTGGGTATTTATACAAGGCAGAGGCTTTGATGTGTAGCTAGCCTACATGAGAAGCCGATAACGTAGTAGAAATGACCAGCAAACGCTGCCCGAAGGGTTCGGCTAAAAGCGTTTTACTCTTTGTTGAGGGAGATTTGCTTAGAATGACTAGGCTACTTCTCCCTCGCCGCGATTAAAACGCTTTTATCTCGAACAAAATTTAACCGCGAAAGGTCAACACGCCCTAATCTCATTCAGCAGCAAATACATTAAAGTCGATTGCCCAGTTTAGCCTGTGCTAAGTGGTAGCCTCTGTCGATCATCTCTTGTGAGCGATCGAACTCTAGGGTGCCACAAGCATTGCGTGGGATCTCAAGCGTGATATCGGCGGGGTAAGCGGCCAACTTTTGGCGAGCAATGGTCGATTGCATCGCATCAAATGCTTGGTTGGCAATATCGTAAAAAGCAAAGTTGAAGCTCATTTTGCTTTTTACACTGCTACCGAGGTTATCGATAAAATGCACAACCTTCTCATGCAGGTTGCTCTCTTTTGTTGGCAGGGAAACCGGTATCACTTCCTGTTTAACCATTTCAGGTTCACCACCTAAATTCACAGCCAGTGTAAAGTCTGTATTATCACCAAAGGTAGGCGCAATCGGTACGGGATTAAGAACGCCGCCATCAATCAGCACTTCTCCATTGATAACGTGAGGGGTCAAGAACAGTGGCAAAGAGATAGAGGCGCGAATGGCATCAAACAGAGAACCGGATTGCAGCCAAACCTCTTTTTCTTCGGCGACGTTGGCAGCAACCGCGGTATAAGGGATAGGCAGATCTTCAATTGAAATCTCGCCGATCAGCCCACGCAGTGTGTCGATGATCTTGTCCCCTTTGAACATACCACTCGACTGCCATGAAAAGTCCAACAACATCGCCATATCACCTTGATCGATACTGGTGACCCACTCTTCAAATTCATCCAACTTGCCCGCAGCGTAGACACCACCGATAAGTGCGCCAATTGAACAGCCAGAAATGGATTTTATCTGATAGCCATGCTCAATTAACCAGCGGATGACTCCAACGTGAACCAAGCCTCTTGCGCCACCACTGCCAAGTACCAATGAGATCGTTTTTGCCATCATATTAATCCTTTAGTTTTAAATTCTAGGTGGGCTAACTCGCCGATTTACCAATTCGCCGATCTCAACTCACTGAATCACTCTCAGTCCATACGGGTAATGAAGGTTTGCTCGTCATCGACAAAAGCCACGTAGTCGCCGTGATAGATAAAAACCCGACCACGCCCTTCAACGATACACGCAAGCTGTGGGTTCAAATCTTCTTCAATATCTCTACTTTGAAAAGTGCCGGTATCGGTGATCACACCGCGGAGTTTAGGCAAAAATCCATAACTGCGTTTGGCTTGATCAATCAGGCTCAACTCGCTGGCGGTAGAAAAGCAAGCTGGGATTGGGCCTGCATCTTCGATAAACATAGTTTTCAGTTCTTCAAAGGCTGTAATTACCAGCCAGTCGATGCCATTTACGTGATGGATAAACATTGTTTATAAATACCTAGTTTCTCGATAACTCTAATGCGGAGATTCTATCACTATCAAGTGCAGAACGTGGGAGAAATTAAGGGACTACAAATAACCAGACACATACTATCTACAGGGTCTAATACTAGTCGTCCGACTCTACGACTAATGTCTAACCGACTGAGTCTATTTGTTTTTTTTGGTTTGGTATAAGGTACTAACAACTAAATGTTAATGAGTTTTTAATTACAAGTTGACGCATTGTTTGCACTTCATACCGTGAGTCAACAACGTTTGTTGGAATAACACACCTAAGAGTGTGAACGAAAGGAATCAAAATGAGCACTACTTTAGAGTCCGCACATATACAAACAGAGAAGCCTCAAGCCAATGAGGATGAACTCACCTATGAACAACAACATAAACCAAGCTCAGAGTTTGAATCCCGAGAACAGTATCTAGAACACGAATTGCAAATCATGTCGCCTAAGCGCTGGCGTCCAAATTTGCCGTTTAAAGATTATCGATTTGAGATAGAAGACACCATCCCAGCGATGGCGGCGACCATTGGTAAAGTGGTTATGGTGGGCGCGATTGCAGCCACCTTTGCTGGGGCTCTCGGATTAAATGAAGACTTCATTCTAGAAAACGTTCGTTATGAACTGCTCATCGCCTCTGTTTTCATTATTATTTTCTCTGGCTTTTTATTGCCGACTGCAAACCTCGCAGGGACCCACGGCCCACTTATCCCTTTGATTCCGATTGTGGTTGCAGCAGGTGGACACCCGATGGCGTTTGGCCTGTTGATTGGCGCTTTTGGCCTCATCTTAGCCATCAGTAAAGGTGGCAGCATGTTGGCCAACCTCACCAGTAAAGGCGTGTGTGGCGGCTTATTGCTCTACCTCGGCTTTGTTGGAACCGCCTCTCAAGTGAAAAAGCTTTTCGCTTGGGCTGAAGGAATCGGTATGAGCCACATCGCGTTTGTGGTGATCTTTTGCACCATTATCTTGTACGCGCTACTGGAACACTTCCGCAAACGTTGGTTAGCAGTACCTCTTAGCTGCTTGTTGGGTGGTACGATCGCATTTGCCATGGGCGCCCCATTTGCTTTCCACACTGAGCCAGGCTTGCCCAACATGAACCCTATGTATTGGTGGGGAGAAGATACAGGTTGGATGCTAGGCCTACCGACGATTGAACACTTCATGGTGGTATTGCCGTTTGCGATTCTAGCCGTAGCGATGTGGTCACCGGATTTCTTAGGGCATCAAGTATTCCAAAAGATCAGCTACCCAGAACGTACCGAAAAAGTACACATGAACATCGACGACACCATGACCACGGCATCAATTCGTCAAACGTTCGGTTCTCTGCTTGGCGGTACTAACTTTACATCTTCATGGGGTACTTACATCGTACCAGCGGCGATAGCTAAACGCCCTATTCCTGCTGGCGCGCTGCTCACAGCTCTGTTCTGTATCATCGCCGCAGTTTGGGGTTACCCGATGGATTTAGCTATCTGGCAACCGGTACTGTGTGTCGCGCTGATTGTTGGAGTATTTGTGCCATTGCTAGAAGCTGGAATGGAAATGACGCGTGAAGGAAAAACCACCCAGTCGGCCGCGATTGTTGTGTTTTCTTCAGCACTGGTTAACCCTGCATTTGGTTGGGCTCTCACCATGCTGTTAGATAACTTAGGCTTAGTCGGTTGTAAAGAACGCAGCAGTGAACTGAGCAATATGAGCCGTTGGGTATTGCCAGGCATTATGTTTATTGTACTAACAAGTGTAATGGCGTTGGTTGGCCTTCTACCAGGGATTCCAGCGATTATCCCAAGCTTTCGTTAAGCTCAATTAATATTGAGTTTTGGTCGAAACACAAAAAGGCCTTGCACACGCGAGGCCTTAGTTTTATCTATCGAACGGTTACAGCTAATCTTTATCAACGGCAACGCCCTACTGCACTGACTTCAAAGCTTTCATCAACATTGCGTTGAACGGATCTAGCATCAAAGCCTCTCAAGATCTCTTTAGATAAACGTTCGAGGAGGGAGAGCATTCTTTGCCATTGAACATATGGCTATAGTTGTAACGATCGATATTCAGTTACTCCCCCTCTCCCATTAGCTTTTACCTATACCAGCTAGAGATTAAAGATGTAAATGACCAATCTGACACTTACACAAAATGTAAGTTGTCATCAAACCTTAAACATTAGAGCAAAAACTCAGCTTAGATAGTTCAAGTTTAAATGTTAGCGTAATGTTACATATGCAAACCAACAGTACGAGATATGCAGCACGTAAAACTCTTAAACCGCAACACCTTCGCTGGGCTCGCAGCAACATTGGTTGGAAACGGTATTGGTCGCTTTGCCTACATAGCATTAATGCCTGTGCTCATTCAAAGTGGATGGTTCTCAAGCGAGGATGCCTCCATACTCGGCGCTGCAACACTGATTGGCTATATCTTCGGGGCTCCTGCATCGAGCTTTTTACAGAGATATTATTCAACAGGCACACTCATACGCGCCTCTCTGTTGTTAAGTAGCGTTAGCTATCTTGGTTGTGCCTTAAAATCTGCTCCCTTTGAATGGTTTTTAACGCTTAGAACCATAGCGGGTATATCGGGTGCCGTACTCATGGTACTCGCACCACCCGTGGTCACCAGCCTTCACCCGCAAGAAATGAAAGCAAGAATCAGTGGCGTTGTGTTTTCAGGCATTGGCCTTGGTGCCATGATTTCAGGAACCATCATACCTTTGCTTATCTACCAAAGTGTTGAAAGTGCATGGTTAGGTATGGGAGCGATCGCTTTCGTTGCAACTGTCCTGACGTGGAACACATGGGCTCTTGAAGCTAAACCAAACCATTGTGATAAAAGCCCATCGACGTTTGATGCCTTATCTAAGAATGAGCGCATTAGTATTAGCTGCGTACTTTTAGCCTACACCTTTAGCGCCATTGGTTATTTACCTCATACTCTTTTTTGGGTCGACTATATTGTTCGAGAGCTAAAAATGAGTTTTGCGAGCGGTGGTTTTTATTGGGCTGTGTTTGGAATAGGAGCAGCGATTGGGCCAATAGTAACTGGTATATTAGGGGATAAATTTGGACTTAAAAAAGCACTATTAGCGGCGTTTATTTGTAAAGCTGCTGGGGTTGCTCTTCCACTATTAAGCACCAGTGAAACAGCACTTTTTGCTTCATCTTTGTTGGTCGGTATGTTTACGCCTGGCACCGTAACACTGGTATCAACCTACACCTTAGAAATCGTCGGGACTCAGCTCCATACGAAATCTTGGGGAGCAATGACAATGGCTTTTGCTATATCGCAAGGAATAGTCGGCTTCGTTATGGCTCACTACGCCCCTCAACTCACCAGTTATAACCTCTTATTTATGATCAGCGCGAGTGCACTGATTTTGTCGATACTCTGCATCGCATTTACATCAACTAAACAGCAGACATTAAACACTGCTCAAACAAGTTCTTAGCAAAGGAATCGCTCATGAAACTGTATTTAAACGACACCTCTCCATTCTCCAGAGCAGTGCTGGCAACGGCCTATTTGTGTGATGCTCCAATGGTTCTTGAATGGGTCGACCCGTGGCAAACACCCAGCACATTGGTCGCAGTTAATCCATTTAGTACCATTCCGGTTCTAGAAACCAGTGATGGGGTTGCACTGACCGAGAGTTTAACGATCTGTGAGTTCCTCATGCAAGCATACCCAACAGAAAAACTAACAGTGACCAAGGCTAGCGACACTCAACGTATGTCGTTATTGGGAGTGAGTAAAACGTTGATGGAAGTGGCCTTTCGGTGTGCTGCACTGAGCCGCTTCGAAGCTGAGCAAAACGAGCTAACGATTAGGGGAAAGGAAGGTATTAAAAGAAGCGTTAAAGCACTTATCGGGCAGTTGAATAACAATGACGATTTGCTTGAACCTGACTTCTCAACATTGTACCTGCACGTCGCATTAGATTACGTCTTATTCAGGCATGCTAATTTGCTTTCAGCAGAAGAGCGCGACATCCTCACTACTGCCTTACATAATTCGCCGTTTAAAGACACATTGGCAAAACTTAGCCTAGAGTCGCTTTCAAAAAAGCTTAACTATTGCGAATACAAAAATTCTTAATCACTTTGAACAGTGTTGTGTTGAACGAGTCTAACAAGGCCTCGCACACGAGAGGCCTTGTTTTATCTGCGTTCCAACGAACGAGTAGCTATAAATTTACGATGGTAAAACCAAATCAACTCGAGAGCCATTCATCCAATACTTTGATGAATTTAGGATTAATGAGATAACCGATAGAAGCATGGGGATTGCTTTTTCCATTGCGAATATTGAGGTTATAGACTGGGGGGATGTCTTTCATTCCACCGGGTATCAGATCCAGTTTGAGCATATCTTTAAAGTCATTTCTAATTTTGCTGTCATGAGAGATAAAATCATCTTCTGCCGAAATGTTTATCCATTGCTGAATGTTTAAAGGGTACTTCTTCTCATCTTTCAAGCGGCTCCCTTTTAGCCTATCTTTTACGTTTTCATCTCCTAACGGTGACCCAAGCGTAAGCAATAAGTTGACCTTCTTGCCTGCACCATAGTCGTGTCTATACTCTCCGTAATGAGACAACTTCCACAGCACGTCATAACTGATCATCGTCCCAAGACTGTGCGATACAATCATCACATCATCCTGATTATCAAGCGCTTCCTTCAGTTCAACCATTAGCCTATGCCTAACATCGCTGCCAAAATAGGTATCTTCATACCAATAATGCGCCATATCCGGCGCGACCTTCGTTATAAGTGTCTCAGCCACACCCAGCTTTCCAAATAGCGATGAAAAGGTATCTGCTAGCGCCTCTTTTAGAAAACCAATTTTAGATACCTTGTTATACGTTGTTTTATTGAACTGGCTTGTCTTGTACTTCTTGAGTTCAGACAGCGCTTGCTGTCGACTTACAGGGTCTTCTGTTGGTTTCTCTAACAATGTATTTGATAGTTCACCGTAGTAGACAAACCGTTTATCGACATCTTTAAAAGCTTGTAATGAACTTGAGTCTCCACAATCTCGCTGCAAGCCATGTTCTATAGCCTCATACCAAAGTGCTTGAAGGGGAGCTTTATCGGGCTTTTGAGCGCGACCATGAATGAATATTATTTTCTTAGCCATAGCAGAACGTCCTAAACACATAGTTAAAGTGATTATCAGCAGAAAGCACCACTAGATTCGGTCAGCCCTTACCAAGAACAGCAGCGCTAAGGACGTATCTAGGAGTGGTTGATAGACCATTTATATAACTATGAGGCCGTCGTTTAAGGACCATAAACGAATGAACGATGCGATCATTACTCGCAAATTGAAATGAATGTAGCTAGCAAAACCTCCAACTCACAAAAAGGCCTCGCACACGCGAGGCCTTAGTTTTATCTATCTAACGGGTACAACCATCCTTTAATAACTACAGCGCCCTACTTCACTGACTTAACCGCTTTCATCAACGTTGTATTGAACTGCTGTGGTTGCTCTAGCATTGGGAAGTGGCCTGAATCTTCAATGTAGTAAATGCTGTAATCCTTGATGTGTTTCTTGTTCGCTTCTGAATCCGTTGGCCATAGGCGAGCGTTAACCAATATTACTGGCACATTCACGTTCTCATACACGCGGTGAGCTTCGCCTGTCACATATTGACCTAGGTAGTGGCGGAACTGGTTTATCGCGATAGCTGGCGGTGCTGATGCCATGTCTTGCGTTACCCAGTAAAGTAAATCCGTGTCTACGCCTTTTGGTAGCGGGTCTTTCACGAACATAGTAATGCCCGCTTGGAAGTCTGCTTCAAACGGTTTGGTCATTGCATCTAGGTCGCTTTGTGAAACCGCAAGTGCAACGTTTTGCGATGTGTCTACACCAATAATGCCCTTAACTCTTTTCGGCATCAGTTTAGCGGCTTCTGCAATCACACCACCGGCCATGGAATGCCCAACTAAGATGACGGATTCGAGTTGTTCTTTCTCGATTACGGCTTTGATGTCTTCAGCAAACGCAACCATGGTGTACTCTTCACGGTTGAACGACGAGTTACCGTGCCCAGCTAAGTCCATGGTGATTACTTGGTACTGCTTTGAAAACTCACTCACTTGGTTTTGCCAAAGCCTACTGTCTAAGCTCCAACCGTGGATGAAGATCAACACTGTCTCCCCACTCCCACTTTTGCCATACGCAATTTGCTCACCATCGTGAGATATAGCAATACCGTACTTAACCGTTGAATCATGAGCCATGGCACTCATGCTACCAAGTGTCATGAATACCAAGAGTGTGATGTTTAGAATTAAACGTTTCATAGTGTCTCTCTACTTACTTTAGAGGGAACACAGAAAACGCCCCTCTCAATCAATATAGTCACTATAAAGTGTGAAGCTTTAGACAGGTCAATAGAGATTTAGATAAAGGCCTCTTCCGTGATGGTGACTTAACCAACTTATTTCTGCCCCATTATGGTTTAGAGAAGGAGCTCATCCACATTTTGTAATGTGTGCGTTTGCCCTATATTTGTCTATTGCTAAATTAACAAAACCACTAAAAAATCCTTCCAACTACAATCGTGATGACCAAATTAAAAAGGAGGTCATCATGGTAGTTTTCAACAAAACGAAACGAAGTGGCGTCAAAAAGCCTTTTCGGCTTGAGGAAATTTGGCGGATCAGAACCAGATTAGAAATTGAAAATAATTTGATGCAGCTTGCGTTGCTCAACTTAGCTATTGATAGCAAACTTAGAGCAAGTGATTTGCTCGTTCTCAGAGTTTGCGATGTATCTTCGCAAGATAGGATATTTAAACGCGTTAAGCATATCCAGCGCAAAACAGATATTGAAGTTCAATTTGAGATAACGACAAGAACTCAACAGAGTCTAATGAAATGGATTTTGATGGCTTCGCTACATGCAGCAATTTTATTTTCCCAAGCCAAAGGCGAAAGCAACAACCGATTAGCTATTCGTACTATCGATACTTAGTGAGGAGATGGGCTTCTAATCTGGGGTTGGATCCTAACTTGTATGGCACTCACTCGATGAGGCGAACAAAAGCGACGTTAGTCTACGCAAAAACGAAAAATATCCGAGCGGTGCAGCTACTACTTGGTCATACCAAGGTAGATAATACAATCCGCTATCTCGGGGTTGAATTAGAAGATGCATTGTTGCTTTCAGAAGGTACTGAGTGTTAATCGAAAAGGAACCTAAATACTTAGGTGTTTCAATTGCTATTACGCTGAAAGTTGTTACCCATTAACCACTACACTTGATTATTTTCAATACGTTAAGTGCAAATACTACTAATCTGTCCAAGGTTTAGAGGACCTTGAACAGATTAGGTATACACAAGCTTAAATTAAACGTTGGAACGCGCGGTTTTCTTCTTTGATTTATAGGCTTTCATTGAAATTTTTAGAGCAAGCTGTTTTTGTTTAATTGAAATGAGTTGTCTAGTTACGACCTTATGGTGTAACTCTGTGATAAAGTTTTTTTCCCAAGGCGTAAGGCGGTCAAACCTCAATAAAATAGTGTCATTGAGTACATTGAACAACTCGTATTGGCTTTTATCCATTCGACTGCTAAGCATTCAATTAGAGCACTTAGCTAGAGAAATGACGTTAAGGCTTTCTACTTTCTCATTTTTCTCTAAGGTAATGATTCGATAAGAGATTCCATTATCTAATAAAGGTCTTATTTCGATATTGTCACAAAAACTAACGGTGACCTTTTCTACTAAACTGCCCATGTCCAACGTTTGCTTTTTTACGAAAACAAGAGTGATAATACTGGCTTCTGACTTCGCATCTACGAGTGTGACTGAGCCTAAATCTTGTGGTAACTTGCTTGAGATAACCGTCGCTCTATAATCGGCAAGCCCATTAGATTCCTTTGGGCTCATTTGACAACCGTTAAGCATGATACTAACGAATATAATTGCTGCTTTTCGTAGCATTATGCGCTCCTTCTTCCTTTCTTCTCCCTTTAGGTGCCTTAAAATATTTATAGATATAACGTGAAGACATAGAAGATAAGAGAGCACTGTAATCTAGACTGAATGTGACGGTTTCTCCTATCAATAATGGTTTCTGTGAGGATTCAATGACAAGATGATCACTGGTTGAAGACATGATCTTAATCCCATTCGGAGCCTTAAGCCCGCTGACACAAACATCTTGGCGGCCTAATGCTAGAATAGCTTGTGAGACCTCCCCTCTATCTTGAAGGTTTTCTTTTTCACCAAAAGCATTTAACCCCCGACTCCCCCAAGGCAAAGTCGGTTTAGTCTTGGATTCAATCACTTCAGCGGTCAAAGAAACCGCATCCGTATGTAAGCCTTTGATATTTTCGTGCTCTAAAGGCTCACAGCCTAAAAAAATGGCTTCTCCTATACGAAGGTGATTGACTCGAGTTAAGCCTGTTCTCTGAAGAGCCCAGTTAACTGAAGCAGAATTACCCCCTGAAATAATTTCTAGACTGACCCCAAATGTAGCTTCAATTCCATCGGCAAGCTCAGAAAGAATACTCATATTTTGATCATCTGGAGCGACACCATATCGACAGGCTAAATTCGTACCAATTCCTTTTATCGTGATGTTTGGTAAAGAAATAATCTCTCGGATAAAATCAATCACGCGATTTGGCATCACACCTTCTCTTAGATCGCCAAGCTCAACCATAATAATGATACCGTGACAGCAATTTTGTTGTTCCGCTGCATGTGAAAGCCTCTGAATCACTTCAACTTCAGAGTTTAAACTCATATCACTGTATTTTATTACGCTCGCCACTTGACTGAGCATGGGTGTACGTATCAGCATTTTAGGGATAGCAATGCCAGATTCAGTCATCTTTTGAAGATTTTCGATTCTTGAATCGGCTAACATTGTTGCGCCAGCATCAATAAGAACTTGTGCGATGATAGGGTGGCCGAGGAAGGCTTTTGTTACAGGCGTAACGGATATATTTTTCAGTGAGAGCTGAGAAATCAGGAACTGAGCGTTATGATGAACTTTCCCACAATCGATGTCTAACCTAGGGTAGTTCACCCTTTTTCGGCCAGTTTACTTGCTATTATAGGAAAGGCTGACGTTACGATGTGCAGTAGATGTTCAACAGGCTGTGACAAGACATCAGTAACCGGTAAACCAAATTCGGTAGTGTAAGTGTCTATCGCACAACGTGTTTCATCCAACGACATATCTTCATGATTCAGTGTTAGTCCAATAACATTGGTATTAGAAAACGTTTCGATAAGATTGATTTCTGAGGCAATCGAAGGCATTGGGCAATCAGGAAAATCACTACGATATAAACGTTTAGGGGCATGTTGCAGTATCACACCCGTTGGACAACTGCCACGTAAGATAAAAGCGCTGGTTGAAAACGCAGGGTGACTCAAGGCTCCTTGCCCTTCAATAATAATCAGATCCGGATTTTCTTTTTCATAGGCCTGTACAATGACAGATTCCAACTCACCGGCACAAAATTGTGAAGGAACAGCATCGAGTGCAACGCAGTATTGTGCGCCCTGCATAATGCCTGTTTGACCAGTGGCAATCAGAACGACGGTAAGGCCTTTTTTAGTCAGTTCATTCGCCAATATTGTTGCTGTTGTTCGTTTTCCTAGCGCGCAATCCGTCCCCATGACAGCAATTCTCGGGCATTTAACGTTGTGTATTTTCCCGCTAAACGTTTTCAGTTCGCCTTTATTTTTGGGTTTGCGAGTATCGAATATTCGAACGTTATTCTTTAAGCTGGCTTCTAAAAATAGAGGATCATCGGTTAGGAATTCATGTAAGCCATTTACGATGTTCATTCCTAGTGACATGGCATTTAAAATGATGCTTTTATCTAAGTCAGATAAAAAGCCACTTGATGGCGCAATGCCAAAAATGAAGTAATCAGGAATGCTTTCTGCGTGAATGATAGCTTCTTCAGCATTAGCAAGGATCGGTATTCCATTGGCTTTGTTATCAAGAACTTCACCAGCATCTAAGCCAGCAGACTCACTATCAATAACCGATAGAATACGATAGCTTAACGAATGTCTCACTAACCCATTAGCGGTTTTACCATCAATTTTACCAAAATTACCTTCGCAATATACAATCGCAGAAGGGATCACAGGTTTTACTTTTTGAGCAAGTGGTAACCAAGGTGCGAAATGGGGTACGTCGTTGTTGATTTCTACATTTTCAATTCTAGTGAGTTTGAAGATGTTTCTTAACTTTTGGGTTGAAATGGACATAATTAAAGCCTGCGGTGAGGCTTAGGAGGGCAACTAAGGAGTGCCGAGATGCGAGTTCGGAAAAGAAAAGAAGTCCCTACTAAGCGGTAGGGAGAAAAACCACAATAACACACTTTCTAGACTTTTGTTGGTTATTATTAATACGCTTTCAACATCTATCCCTTTAAGACTTAACCCATACTCGACAATTGATTAGAGATTTAAGACTTATTGTTCAACGCTTCCATATCAACCTTTCAGATACTTTTTCTAATATCAATCGGTCGGATTAGAGCTTTTAATTTAACGCGTTTATGCCCAAAAGCTTCATAGACCCAGTATATGTCGCTACATTTCCACAGCGCACCAAGAAAAAGCCCTCATTGCAACGCAACGAGGGCTTAAATCAAATTCCAATAATCAAACCGCAGTTTAATTCACAGCGTAGTGTTTTCTTGCTGCCTCAAGGATCTTGTTGGCTTCCACATCATCGCCCCAGCCTTGCAGTTCCATGCCACCGTCTGGGCCTTTGTAGTTTTCAAACCAAAGGCCAACGATGTCTTGAACACCTGGGTAGGTATTGTTTAGCTCGTTTAGAGAAGAAACATCTTTAAATGGTGAATCGTTAGTGAGAACGGCCACGAGTTTGTCGTCTTGCTCGCCATCATCTAGCATTTTCATCACACCGATCAGACGTACAGGAACAACTTCACCACGTGGTACAGACTGACCAAGAACAATCACATCTAATGGGTCGCCATCACCACCAAACTCTTTTGGTAGTGCAGTACGTGGGATAGAGCCGTAGTTACCTGGGTAACCAAGGTAGTTAACCACGCGTGGAGCGCCTTTTTTGTGTTCCCAGATAACTTGCTTGTCATTGTCTTTGCTTAGTTCCCACTTAGCGGAAGTACCTGTTGGGATCTCTACAATAGCATTGACGATGCCATCAGCAGAAGCTGCTGGGTAATCATTAAAGCTTGAGTTTGCTTCAAGGGTAAATGAGTCTAATTGTTTTAGTGCAGGCGCTGACGCCGCTGCTAAGTCATAGCTTAAACCGTTGGCGGTCGATGTTGTTTTGTATCGCAGCATGTAGTCAACCTTGCCACGCTCTTTGAACAGTTTATCGAAGCCTTTTCGGTTGTATGCGCTAAACTGCCCCATCTGTTTAACCGAAAGATTTGAGCCACCAACGTTGTTCGTATCCATAGATAGGATATGGTTGCTGACCGCATTGACTGCCTTTGCGTAACCTTCGGTAGAATTCAGATCAAAGTCTGCTGCATTAATCGCTTTACGTACTTCTTTAGACCAGTAAAACTCTAAGAACGGGACTGGCTGACTTGGCTTGTTCCAGCCCACACCACGAGAAAAGTACATCAGTGAGCGGTATTGATCGTTAGCGAAGTTGGTTAGCCCAAGAGAGGTTGGAAGTTGTTGATAGCTAATCGCTTCACCGTTGTTATCAAACAGCCATGTATTGCCGTCTTTTGCCATTTGGTTCCAGAACGCGTCCATGTTTTTGAGGTTGCGGTAATCTTTATCAACCACCACATTCACATTGAACGATGCACCACCTTGCGGCATGCGGTAGAACACATTGAACGTATGGTGACCGTCTGTCAGGTAGTATTCACCGTTGGGTGCGATAACCACAGTCTTCATGTCTTTTTTACGTGCACCTGTTTCCATTTCACAGGTGAAAGTCGAAGGAATATTCGGGTGGGCTTGGTCTTTGATGCTCACTACGCCTTTTTGACCGTTGGCTTCACAGATTTCATCAAACATCTTTTCTTGGTCAAATTGGTAACGACCCAGCTTGTACATAATTTGATCATAACCCACAGATGGTTGAGTTGGTTTTAACTCATGGAGACCAAGATTAATAACATCGCCTTCAGAGACATTACTTGCGTGAGTTGGTAAAGCGAAGATAGCCAGAGCGCCAATCGTGGCAAAAATCCCAATTTTTTTCATAAGTCCTTCTATATACGGAATAAAAATTCATACGCTAAATTAATATGCTACCGTGACATTAATATTTCACTTTAATAAAGAAGATGTTGCACTCGTTCTGTGATGGTTAAACGATGAGTTACCATGCCCTGCTAAGTCCATGGTGATCACTTGGTACTGCTTTGAAAACTCACTTACTTGGTTTTGCCATAGCCTGCTGTCTAAGCTCCAACCGTGAATGAAGATCAGCGCCGTATCCCCACTCCCACTTTTGCCATACGCAATTTGCTCACCATCGTGAGATATCGCAATACCGTACTTAACCGTTGAAGCATGAGCCATGGCACTCATGCTACTAAGCGTCGTGAATACCAAAAGTGTGATGTTTAGAATTAAACGTTTCATAGTGTCTCTCTACTTACTTTGGAGGGGACACAGAAAGCGCCCTTCTCAATCAATATAGAAACTATAAAGTGTGAAGTTGTAGACAGGTCAATGAGCAAAAAAGCCGAGTAAAGTTTTGTCTTCGTATGGATCACCTAGCTCCCATGGAGAAATTGATAGCAATTCTTGATAAAAAGGAATCAACAAATACATCATATTTAACTCTCATAGGTGAGTCATATCACACTCACCTGATTGCGTATAAAAACTATAATGAGATAGAATGCCGTTTTATATCTAAATACACTAAAACATGCCAAACCTAGAACCGATAGAAAACGATGAGAAGCTAATCGTACTAGCAGAACATTACAAGACTTCAGTTGATACGATAAAA
This sequence comes from Vibrio sp. 10N.222.49.C12, assembly GCF_041475025.1. Taxonomy (NCBI): domain Bacteria; kingdom Pseudomonadati; phylum Pseudomonadota; class Gammaproteobacteria; order Vibrionales; family Vibrionaceae; genus Vibrio; species Vibrio sp. 10N.222.49.C12. Next base: position 23,397 of record NZ_JBFRVF010000015.1, read on the forward strand.
CAGGATATTAAATCACGAGACAAATACTTTTTTGTTTTCATAATTTTTATCTTAATCTTATTTGTGAAAGTTGCTGACTACAATTTATTTGAGTTCATTATCATCAAGGTTTTAGATATTAAAGATACATCTACGGTGTTTTTCAAGGTAGTT